>CALQKL020000079.1 GCA_943331145.2 Chitinophaga pinensis | reverse complement strand
GGATTTACTTGGATTGTAAAGTTTTGCGTATTACCAGCACAACCTTGAAAACTTGGAGTTGCTGTAATATCTGCAGTTATTGAAGATCCTGATGTATTTGTCGCTTGAAAAGCAGCAATGTTTCCAGTTCCATTTGCCAATAAACCAATTGATGGTTGTGTGTTAGTCCAGTTGATTACCGCATTTGATGGAGATACGGCAAATTGAATGGCATTGATTTGTGTTCCATTACATACCGTTTGATTTAAAACCGCTGATACAACTGGAGTTGGGTTAACTAAAATATGAAATGTTTTAGGTGTGCCAACGCAACCATTGAAAAGTGGTGTAACTGTAATGCTTGCATTTATTGAATTCGAAGTAGTATTTAAAGCTGTAAATGCAGCTATGCTTCCTGTTCCGGAATCTGCTAAACCAATAAAAGATGAATTGTTTTGCCAGAAATAAGTAGTGGTTGGATTTGTTGTATTTGAGAAAACAACAGCATTTGTCACACTGCCATTACAAATGGTTTGATTTTCAGGTTGATTCACTTGTGGTATTGGTTGAACAGTTATCATAAAAGATGGACCTGTGTATGCACAACCCTGAGCGGTTACAGATAAAGTGATATTTGCATGAATAGCTGTATTGGTTGAATTTATAGCAGAAAAACTTGGGATATTCCAATTGCCTGCATTTGTAAGTCCTATAGATGGATTATCATTAACCCAAGTGAAATTTCCACCAGGATATAAAGACGCCAAAGCAATAGATGAAGTAACAGAACCATTACATAGAGATATATTTTGAGGCTGTGTAAACACAGGAATTGGATTGATAAAAATGGATTTGATTAACGTGTCTGAACAACCATGATTATTTACTACAACCAAACTAACCAAATGCGTTCCAGAAGTATTAAAAACAAAATTTGCTTGATTTGAAGTTGAAGAGTGCCCTTCATCTGTAAACCATTCTAAATGAGTTAAACTATCTAATGCATTAAAGTTGTGGTTAAATGTAATCGTATCTCCGGCGCATCCATTGTTAGGGCCTGTTATATTCCCTGTTGGATAGTTCCACACATTTATTCGAATCAATTTGCTAATTGAATCAACACAAGCATTTATGCTGGTAACTATTAATTTAATATCCCTTGTTCCTGAAGCGTTAAAAGTTTGAGTTTCAGATGAACCGTTGCCAATACTGCCATTGCCAAAATTCCAAGAGTATGAAGCAATACCTGATGTTGATGATGAATTGCTATTGAAATGCAAATTAGTATAACCACAAAATTGCTCAACTGTATATGCAAAATCTGCATTTATGTTATCAATTGTAATGCTGTCAGATCCTGTTAATATTAAAATGCATCCAGAAGAAAAATTTATAGTCACTTTTGGAATGAAATGTCCTTCCAATGAATATGTATGGGTTATTGTTGGCTGAGAAGTTGTAATTGTTGAACCATCTCCAAATTCCCAAGTATAAGAAGTTGCATTTGAAGCAATAGCATTAAATGATATGGTCTTATTTCCACAAAAATTTCCACCTGTATAATTAAAACTTCCAGTTGGTTGATTAATAATTATATGTCCATTTGTTGTACCAACACATCCATTTGCCAAAGTAACGGTCATGCTTACTTGAAAATTCCCAGGCGTTAAATAGGTGTGATTTATGGTATCACCTGTTCCTGTTGTACCGTCACCAAAATTCCATATTACTTGAGTTGAAGGAAGGTTATCATTAAAAAAAGTAATAGTATGTGGTGCACAAGGTGCATTATTTAAAGAACTATGAAATGTTGGAGAGAAAACACCAGAAATATTGACTTTAACGGTATCTCTACATCCAAAATTATTAAACGGAATCATTTCTAACCATAATATTGAAGCACTTGGAGGACCTGGATTTAAAACAGCATGCTCACCATTGGCTAATAAAGTGCTAAAACCTTGATTCCACCAGTTGTATGTTTGAAATCCTGGAGGCGCGTCTAAAACAGTTATATTTGGGTAATTACAATTGTAATTTACATTAAGTGATTCACCACAACTGCTTTCTACATCTAAGTATGCATAACCCCAATGGCCACGACGAACACAATCAGCTGTTGTAAATTCGATATACATTGTTCTGCCAACGTAAGCCCTCATGCTAATAAAAACTGATGACCATGGTTTGTAAATAACAGCAGTATCAACTGTAGAACGAGCGAATCCAGGTAAACTTGATGTAGAAATATATTCAAATGAAGCACAACTTACATAAGCATTTGCAGCTGAATCAAACAAACGGGCAACAAATCTTGGTTGAGACCAACTGGTATGATTTGGATCTTCAAATACAACAGCATAATTATATTTTATAGAAAAATTACTATCGTTTTGAGGTACTCTAATTTTATATGAAATTCTTTCAGCTTGTGCGCCAATATTGGTATTCCCTAATCTAACAGCAAAATTACTTCCATCTGGAGGATTGATTGAAAATAAACCATATGGGTCAATTGCCGATGGGATTGCACGTCTAATGATTTTATGCCTATTATTGATTGGTGCTGAAGGAGTAACCGTAATTTGATTTACCGTTCCTACAGTATCAACGGAACCTGTAAAACAAGACCAACCCGTAAAGTTCCCATTTTCAAAATCAAGATTATTGGGACATTCTGAAGTTGTTCTTGAAGTTGTATTGTTTTCTTTTAATGTATAAAATGGAACAGGGGAAGTAATTTTCTTTTTATAAAGAAAATCGTCAGTGCTTGTCAAAATTCCCAATTGTCCATTTTTAGATACGATAGGAATATCATTTTCAAAACCAAAACAAATATCAATGTTTAATTGTTTAACTGCTTCACTTCGTACATTTATTTTGTACCAATTTGAATCTTTTAATACAACGGTAAATTTGCTATTGAAATCATAAACCAAATCATAAACGCATGGTATAATTAATTGCCCAACTTCATTTATAAATCCCCATTTTTCATTTTGTTGAACAGCCGCGAAATGATTTGAAAAATTCCTTGCACCACTATAAAACGTACTTGAAATGCTTTGGCCATTAACATTAATAAATGTGAATTGATCATCTTTTAAAACCCTTGCAAAACCATTTTTAAAAGGTTCTACTTCTTGCCAATTTTGAGCAATATCTGCTGTAAAAGTTGATTTTTGTATTGTTCTTTGTCCGAATAATGTATATCCGAACAATAGAAACAGGATGGGTAAAAGTGTTTTCATCGGCAAATTGGATATTATCACAAAGCGTGATTGTTAATAGGATTACTTATTAACGAAAGATTTATCCAATTATTATGTTAATGCTAAAAAAGTTTATTTTTTGCATTAAATACCAATGATACCTTATAAAGTTAGAAAAGGAATTTGTGTTTTGTTATGAGTTTTAAAACACTTGAAGTATCTAAAAAAAGATAAAATTCTACAGTTCCATTTATATTTAAAAAAACTAAAACGTTGTTTTATAAAAATTTATTGTACTGCATTATGAATTCTATGATTTCAAAGTAAAAATTAAAATAAAAAAAATATGCATAAATAATTTATGCATATTAATTAAAAATGACGATATCTAAAAACTATTGATTATCAATTCGAGACTCGATAATATTTTGAATTCCGGTAGCCACGTTAGATAAAAGTTCATAACCAGTTTCTTGTTCAATAAAATCAACAGAGTTTCGGTAAGTTCTCCAATCTGAATTAACCGTTTCAACATTTGGCGTAACAACACTAATAACACGGGTATTTGTATTAACACGATTCAAATCGTTTGAACCATTTGATAAAACAACAATTACTTTCCAAAGTTTAGCAGGGACTACTACCCTACCATTGTTTATTGAAGCTTGTAATCCTCCATTTGTGGTACTTCCACCTTCACCATAAGCGCCAGAAATGATGTATAATTCGTTTCCAGCAAGCACTAGATTTCTACAATAATCTTCTAAACCAGCCCAAGTGATTTGATTGTTTTGAGGTGATTGAGGTATAATATTGGTCATTAAAAAAGTAGAAGAATTGGCTACAATAGTTGATGTTCTATCAGCTGATGGACACATGTGACCTCTATCAAAACCTGAAGAGCTGTAAGATAAATTATCCACTTGATACCAACCAGCAGGTAAACTTGGATTTGCTCTGAAATCATCTTGTCTTGGAACTGAACCTAAATCAGTATGAACTGTGTGCCAGCTAACCCAATTTGGAATGCCTCTTTCGCGATTGTATGATACAGAATAATATCCTTCACGTAAAAGATAATTTGTGAAATCAGCAGGGTTTGTTGTTGCACTACTTGGATTCCCCATTATCAATGTACTATCAGTAACAAAAGTTGGAGGTGCTACTGGTGCTACTATTACGGGTGCCCCTACAGGATTTGTAGTTTCTACTAAAATATCATCTTTGGTACAAGCTGTAAGAAATAAGACTACTAGAATTGGAATAATTTTTGAAAAGCGATTGATTATCAACATAGAATAAATTTAAGTGGTCAAAAATAGGCAAAAAAAATCAAAATGCTTATTGTATTTATTCGCAAGAGAAAAGTAGAAAAACGTTTTAGATTTTAGTAAAATCAACTAATAACTTCCCGAATGAGCTTCTTGTAATCATTTCAGAACCTAAGCTCATCATATGATCTGTTTTCATTTGGCAATCGATAAGTTCTAGTCCTTGAAGTTGTAGTTTTTGAATCAAATTTATAAATGCAAATTTGCTGGCGTTTGATTGAGTGGAGAACATGCTTTCTCCAAAAAATACTTTTCCAATTTTAATTCCATATAATCCGCCAACAAGTTTTCCTTCATGCCAAGCCTCACCGCTAATGGCATAACCAAGTTGATGCATTTTTGTGTACGCATCAACAATGTCGTTATTTATCCATGTACCCAATTCATCTTTTCTGGTAACTGTTTTACAAGAAATTACTACTTGTTCGAAAGATTTATTCATGGTAAAACGAAATCGACCATTTTGTAGCACTTGTTTCATGCTCTTAGAAATCTTCAATTTAGAAGGAAATAACACGCATCTTGGATTTAAGCTCCACCATTGAATAGGCTCATCTTCATTATACCAAGGGAAAATGCCATTTTTATATGCAAGCAGTAATCGCTCAACAGACAAATCGCCACCAATAGCTACAAGTCCATCTAAATCAGCCATTTCAACAGGAGGAAATACAATTTCGTTGGTTAATATCTGCAAGAAAATATAGTTTAAAAAAATAAAGCGTGATTAATTAAGTATCCTCATTTAAAAATCCCCAACTTGTTCGAAGTGCATCTAGTTCTGCCCCTACAATTTGTGGTTGATTATAATGTCCGGCAATTGTTTTTTGACGAAATGCTTCATACACACTTACTGCACATGCTACCGAAATATTGAGTGATTTGATGATGCCAACTTGCGGTATAATGAAATTTCCATCTGCCATACCAATTAATTCTTCAGTTACGCCACTGTGCTCATTTCCAAAAACTAATGCCACTTTCTCCGTTAAATTCATATCGTACAAATCGACGGCATCTGAACTTAAATGTGTGGTGTAAATTTTATCGTATTTTTTTCTAAGTGCTTCAAAACAAGTTTGCACATCGGTAAATTGATGAATTGTTAACCATTTAGATGCACTAGAGCTGCTTTTAGCACCCCATTTCTTATGCAATGGAATGATAGAATTTAAAATGTAAATCTCTTGAATACCCACTGCATCGCAGGTACGCATTACTGCTGAAATGTTGTGCGGATCGCTTACGTTTTCCAATACAACCGTTAAATTCATCTGACGTTTGTTTAATACAGATGTAAGTCTTTCGTTTCTTTCTGGTGTCATATTTGCGAAAATACAATTGTTTTTTATTAGCACACCGCTTTACAAATAATCATGTAAATATTAATTTTTCAAACAAAAAATGATTGATTAATTTAGATGATTGTTGGATTGGGAAATGTTTAAATCGCTTCGCTGGTTTAATAGTTTAATGGTTTAAGGTTGGAGTCATATAACCATACTAGCTTTTTCTTGAAAAAAACAAACAACAAACACCAAACAATAAACATCTATATATGAAAAAAATTCTACTATCCTTAACTGTTTGCAGCTTTTTATATTCATGCAGTAATTCAGAAAAAGAAATCGTAAAACCAGATGTGGTTTTGGTTAATATCGATTCAACGGTAAAGCCGGAGAATGATTTTTTTGATTTTGCTAATGGAGGTTGGATTAAAAACAACCCTATTCCAGAAGAGCAATCATCATGGGGAATTGGTAATCTAGTGATGGAAGAAAATATGAAACGTCTTAAGGAAATTTCTGTAAAAGCAGCAGAAAATAAAGATAAAAAAGGCAGTGCCAATCAAATGATTGGGGATTTTTGGAGTACTGCAATGGATTCTACAAAAATTGAAAAAGATGGCCTGAAACCAATTCAATCAAAATTGGATAAAGTAAATAACATCAGTGATTTAAACAGTTTAATCAATGTTGTTGCTGAATTAAAACAAATTGGATCAAGTACCCTTTTTTCAGATTATGTGGCTCAGGATGCTAAAAATAGCGATGCCATGGCTTACCAAATTTATCAGGGTGGATTAGGTTTACCTGAACGCGAATATTATTTCAAAAGCGATTCAACTACAGCAGACATTAGGGAAAAATACATAAAGTATATTGAAACCATTTTAACCATGTCTGGCGAGAATGCATTAAACGCAAAAGCAGCTGCAACTAATATTTTAGCACTCGAAACGAAATTGGCCAGTGCATCTAGAAAAATGGAAGATTTAAGAGATCCATATAAAAACTATAATAAAATTTCGATCACTGATTTAAATAAAAAGACGTCAAATATCAATTGGACAAATTACTTAAATCAATTAGGGGTTAAGAAAATCGATTCCATCATTGTGGGTCAACCCGAGTTTTTTACTGCGTTAAATTCATTATTAAAAACGGTGCCATTATCAGATTGGAAAAGCTATATTAAGTTCAATCTAATTAATGATTATGCTGTTGTATTACCCGATAGTTATGGTCTTGCTAGTTTTAATTTTTCCAAATTATTTAGCGGGGCTAAAGTTAGAAAACCAAGATGGAAGCGCGTTATTCAAATGGAAGAATCTGCAATGGGTGAATTGCTTGGCCAATTGTATGTAAAAGAATTCTTCAATGAAACAGCTAAAAAAAGATATACTGTAATGGTAGATGACATTAAGTTGGCATTAAAAGAAAGAATTTCAAAATTGGATTGGATGAGTGATAGCACCAAACAGAAAGCATATTTGAAGTTGTCTACCATGAAAAGCAAAGTGGGTTATCCAGAAAAATGGAAGGATTTTTCAGCAATGGATATTGGCACAGAGAGTTTTGCAAAAAACTATATGAATTCGAGATTATGGTGGCATAACTATGAATACAATAAACTAGGAAAACCAGTTGATAGAAATGAGTGGGATATGACGCCTCAAACCTACAACGCTTACTACAACCCTAGTAATAATGAAATTGTACTTCCCGCAGGAATTTTTACCATTCCTGGTTATAGAGATGAAGAAGTAGATGATGCCGTTGTTTATGGTTATGGAGGAGCTAGTACTATTGGACATGAAATTACACATGGCTTCGATGATGAAGGTCGTCAGTTTGATGAAAAAGGAAATCTAGTAAGTTGGTGGCAAAAATCTGATGAGGAATCTTTCAATAAAAAAGCAAACGTTATGGTTAAGCAATTTGATGCATTTGAACCCGTTAAAGGTTATCACATCAACGGTAAAGCTACACTTGGTGAAAATATTGCTGATTTAGGAGGCATCTTATTGGGAATTGAAGCATTTAAGAAAACAAAACAATTTAAAGAAGGCAAATCAATTGCGGGATACACACCAATGCAACGTTATTTTCTAGGTTATGCTTTAGGTTGGTTAGGTCATATCAGAGAAGAACAACTTAAAAACAGATTATTGACAGATGTTCATTCTCCAGCAAAATATCGTGTAAACGGGCCTTTTGTAGATGTGGATGAATTTTATACCACATTTAATATTAAACCAGGAAGCCCAATGTATGTTACAGACAGTTTAAGGGTAAGGATTTGGTAGTTCGACAAATGTAACCAAAGAAAATTATTGACTATTTATTTTCAATTACGTAAATAATTGAACTGCATTTCTTTGTATTAAAAAATGCATTGAGATTTGAAATCAGTCCGATAAATGCAGCTTTTAAAATGTTGTTTTTGTTGTTTTTATATTTTTCGCTTAACATGCTAACATAAAAACTATCAAACCACATTGGTTTATGGGTTTTGATTTTTAGTCCATGTAATGAAACCAACTTTTCCATTGATTTGGGAGAGAAATGGTATAAATGTCTTGGTACATCATAAGCAGCCCAGTATGCTCCATAAACTTCAGCATCGTATGATTGATAATTTGGAACGGCAATAAAAATCACACCATCTGGTTTAATAAGATTCTTCAATTGCTGGATGTATTCGTGTAATTGATGTACGTGTTCCAATACATGCCACATGGTAATGGCATCAAAACTATTTACAGGAAGCGAAAACAATTCCTCGGGTGCTTTTGCAGAAATATCATATAATGATTTGGCTGTTTTTGCCGCATTTTCATCTGGCTCTAAACCTGTAATACGCCAACCCGCTAGTTGCATATTATTTAAAAAGGCACCAGTTCCACAACCAATATCAAGAATCTCACCATGAGATTTATCGGTCATTTTTTCAACCAATTTCCTTTTGGTTTTTAAG
>CALQKL020000078.1 GCA_943331145.2 Chitinophaga pinensis | reverse complement strand
GTGGATTTTTTTCATAATTATATGCAAATATAAGGATGAAGGTGGGATGAAAAAAGGTTTAAATCGCTTCGCTGGTTTAAAGTTTAATGGTGGAATGGTGGAAGTACTTTTCGTTTTGAGAGAAGGGTTCAAAAGGTTGAAAATTCCAACACCAAACACCAAAAGCCAAACACCAAACAAACCACAAACTATAAACAACAAACATTTGTTATTCTTCAAAATAAACCCTTTTTACCCTTTGTGAAATATTGGTTAGAATTTCGTAGGGAATGGTATTTGCCATTGAAGCCAATTTAACCACAGAAAGTTCAGATCCAAAAACAATCACCTCGTCTCCTTCTTTTGTTTCAATGCCTGTAACGTCCAACATGGTCATATCCATACAAACATTGCCAATTGTTTTTGCAACTTGTCCGTTTACAAGCATGTAACCATTACCATTCCCAAATATTCTTGGATAGCCATCAGCATATCCAATTCTAACTGTTGCAATTGTTGCATTATTTTCTAAAACACCTCGCCTTCCATACCCTACAGTATCACCCTTTTTTAATTTTTTTATTTGAGCTATTGATGTTTTTAATGTAGTTACATTTTGCAATTGTAAATGATCATCTACCCCATATAGACCAATACCCAACCTAACCATATTAAACTGCATATTGGGATGACGATGAATTGCCGAAGTATTGCATAAATGTTTTAAATAATCATACCCAACTGCTTTGGTTATTTGGGTTGTCATTTCCTGAAATAAATTGAATTGCGCATTTGTAAATGCATCATGAATTTTGTTTTCACTGCCTACTAAATGAGAGAAAACAGATTTTAATTTAAAATTTTTATTAGAAGACAATTCTACACAAAGCGGATTAATGTCCGTATCCATAAATCCCAATCGATGCATTCCTGTATCTAATTTTATGTGTATAGGAAATGCTTGGACATTCCTAATTTCTAGATATTCTTTAAACAATCTTAAAATTGAAAAAGAATACAACTCAGGCTCTAAATTAAACTCAACTAATTTATCAAACTCAACAGAATTGGTGTTCATGACCATTATTGGCAACTTCACTCCTGCCCGTCTCAATTCAACACCTTCATCTGTGTAAGCAACAGCCAAATAATCTACGCCTTCGTGTTGAAGCAAATTTGCAATTTCAAATGTGCCTGTTCCATAGCTAAAGGCCTTCACCATTGCCATAATTTTAACCCCGGGATTCAATCTGTTTTTATAAATCTTTAAGTTATTTCTAATGGCATTTAAATTGATTTCTAAAACGGTATCGTGCGATTTTAATTCAAGCTGTTGGGAAATTTTTTCAAATTCAAATACCCTTGCACCTTTTAACAAAATCGTTTCTTTATTGAAAACAATATGATTTAATTGACTTAGGAATGCTGTGGTATTTTCAAAAAACAAACTTGTAGGTATAAAATCAAATAAACTTGCAAATTGTGATATTTTTTTTCCAATACCAATAACGCGCTGGATATTTTTTTGCTTAAGCAATTCTGCAATTTTTTTATACAGAATTTCTTCTGAAAATGAGGATTGATATACATCACTTAGTATAATCGTTTTATTTGGATGCGTCACTTGTTGGGATAAAAAATCCAAGGCAATTTGAATAGAATCCAAATCTATATTGTAGCTGTCATTAATTATTGAGCACTGATTAATTCCTTGTTTAAATTCCATGCGCATTTCCACCTGCTTAATATCTTTAAACAATTGAAAGATTTCATTGTATGGATAATTTAATGACAATAATGTTGCACAACATGTCATGGCATTAAATATGGAAGCATCATCTATAAAAGGTATCTCAATTATAAAATTATTATGATTGAAAGAACAAGACAATCTGGTTTCAGCATTCCCTTTTTCAACTTGGTTCAGCATTAATTTTGAACCCGTTTTTTTTCCCCAAGTAAAAATGTTGATTTCTGGATTTTGAGTTCTTTTAAATTCAATAATTCGCTCATTCACCAATTCATCATCATGATGGCATATCAACTGTTTTGATGCTGTAAATAATTTTAATTTTTCATCTATTTTTTCTGCTTGACTTATAAATCCTTCTGAATGGGCATTACCCATATACGTTAGTATGCCAATTTCGGGACGAATGATTTTCTGAAGCCGATCCATTTCTTCACGCATTGAAATACCGGCTTCAAATATGCCCAAATCATGCTGAGGCTCTATTCTTAAAATGCTTAACGGTACACCAATTTGAGAATTGTAACTTTTTGGACTTTTAACGATATTATATTTCTGTTGCAAAAGATTACCAAGCCAATCTTTAATGATTGTCTTTCCATTACTTCCTGTAATACCAATTGTTTTTAACGAAAACTGTGTTCGATGAAATGCAGCAAAGGATTGCAATGTATGTAAAACATTTTCATGCTGTAAAAAATTCGCGTTAGGGAATTGCTTTAATTCCGATATGTTGAAGCTTTTATCTACAATAAAATTTCGTACATTTTTTTGATACAAATCTGCAATAAAACTAGCGCCAGATCGGTTGGGTCCATTAATGGCAAAAAATAAAGATTGCTCAGGAAACAAAATCTTTCTGCTATCTATAATTATATTTTCAACATGTACATCTTCAACCATTTGTATGATGGTAGAATTGGTTATTGAAGCAATATTAGATATTGTATAATTCAATTGAAAAATTTAGTCTTTAACAATGACATCTTTTGGTGTTCCTTTTTTCTGATGCAACATAGAGTAAAATATCGAACCCGAAATACATCCCACAATTACAAATAATGAAATTATGACTTGGGTATCTTTATTGATCCATTGATTAATCCAGTTTTCCGCCAACATTTTTATTCCAATAAATATCAAAACAATGGCAATGCCTTGTTGTAAATAATCAAATTTAGAAACTGCACCTCTTAGTAAAAAAAACAAACTCCTTAATCCTAATACAGCAAAAATATTTGATGTATAAATGATTAACTTATTTTCTGAAATCCCCATTACTGCTGGTATTGAATCCAATGCGAAAACGAGATCTGTAATACCCAGCATTACAACCACAACAAACAAAGTGGTATAAACTGGCTTTCCTTTTTCTCTTATAAAATATTTTCCATTTCCATCATGGGGTGCAAGCGGTAGATATTTATAAAGGAATCTATAAATTTTAGAGTCTTGTGGATTAAATTCAGACTCTTCAGTTGATTTAAACATTTTGTAACCTGTGTACAACAAAAACAAACCAAAAATATAAAGTAGCCAATGAAACTCATGTATCAATGCTACGCCAATGGTTATAAAAATAATCCTAAAAACAATTGCCATCAATATACCAATTAGGAGAACCCTTCCGTAAAAATGCGGCTTCACTTTAAATGCTGAAAAAATGATAATGAAAACAAAGATATTATCTACACTCAAACTCCATTCCATTAAGTAAGCACTTAGGTATTCAACTGCGTTTTTACTTCCCTCTTTTACCCAAAGAAATGCAAAGAATCCCATGGCAATAAGCACCCAAAATAACGTTTGAATTAATGCTGTTTTTGTGCTAATAATTTGATTTTTTTTACTTAGAAAACCCAAATCCAAAAGGAGTCCCAACGCAATTACCAAACCAAATACCAAATAAATCAACTGAGTTGTATCCATTAAAAAATTATTATTTTGAAAATTTCCTTTTTCTCAACCATTGAAAAACAATTGCAAATAAAACGATAAGCAAGATTGGAAAAACAATATTCATCATTTGCCAAAATGTTTTTTCTTCATCAATTTTTTTCAAGTCCAACAAACGTAAGGTGTAATCTTTAGCTCTTGATTCAAGCATATTGTTTTCATTTGCCAAATACTCTGTACAATTTAAAAAGAAATCACGGTTTGCATAACCAATTTTGGTGTATTTGTTCGTTCCCATTGGCAAAGGACCAATAGATTCAGATACTTGATTGATTACAATATCTGCATCCGCTACAACAATTATTTTTCCTGGATTAACTGCGATGCTCAAAAATTCGGATTGATTTAATTTCATCCAATCTATTTGCTCAGTACTTGCTCTGTTTGCAAATAATGATTTAAACTTTCCTTCTAGCAATACGCCTACAGGAATATTTTTCTTATTGTATTTTTTGATGTCTTCTTCAATTTGTAAACCATTCAAAGAAACAATAGTAGGTGTTGGAATTGAATTGGAATTAACAGATGTGCTTAATAAAATACTTTTTGTAACTCCTGGTGCAGCTATGGTATCTATTGAGTTTGCAAATTGCGCCAATACATCACCTTGATTTTTTACAATAGGATTATCGGAGCCGGATTGCAATAATGGTGAATAAGGCCAAGGCAACAATTGTTTTTGAGATTGATCGCCAATGTTTCCAACTTCTATCGGAATTTTATCGCAGTGTTTATCAGCAATCAAATCCGTGTTTATCCTCGCTCCGTAGCGAAACAATAAATCATTCAAATTCAAATCTCTCGAATAAGCAACCAGTTCGCCATTTTGTAAACTATCTCTTTCTGCGTATAAAACATCTACAAAAAACAAGAGCTTTCCTCCATGCATTACAAACTGATCGAGCTTAAATTTATCTTCATCTGTGAAAGGCAAAGTTGGCTTTACAATAACCAAAGTACTGATTGATTTTTCATCAATTATTGCATTTGATTTAAGGTTGAATGTATCTACTATATAATTTGTGCCAAGCGTTTGAAACACATCATTAACCGGATAAAAACCATAAGGCGGTTCACCATTTCCATATGCATAAGCTACAACTGGAACGGATTCCATCGTTATTTTTTGAATGGCATTTGCAAACTTAAATTCGAGTAATGCTTCTGCACTATTTAAAGTTTCTCTGTCTAAAATTTCACTCGAATTAAAAACAGATTTTTGAATTTGTCCTTGTAAAAAATCGATGGCAACTGTTCTGTCTTTGTATTGAATTACTGCCCCTGGAAAAATTTGCCTTTGACTTGTAGCTTCTCCTTCTTTAATTTGTACTTTCTGTGTAGTTGGGCGCAAACCTAAATTTACTAGAGAATCAAAAACGATTGCTTTAGCAGAATCGTCTAAACCTTCTCCTGGCATTTCGAATGTAAACTGAATATTATTGCCTCCGTAATTTTTAAAATTTTGAAGCAATTCTTTTGATGAGTTGGATAATTTTTTAAACTCAGATTTTAAATCACCATCAAGCAATACCGTAATATGAACGGGCTCTTGAATATGCGATAATAATTCAATGGTATGATTGCTAAGTGTAAATCTTTTTTCATCAGTGAAATCCAAACGAGCATGCCATAGGCTAGCCAAGCCATTAAACCCAATAATCAACAAAAGCAAAATTGCAATTGACCATTTACCGGAAAATATTTTATTTATTTTACCCATGCTTAATTATGGCTAATTTTTTTTGAAGTAATAAAAATTGAAACAAAGATGATGCTGATAAAATAGATAACATCTCTTGAATCAATAACACCACGGCTGATATTTTTATAATGAAAATCGATACCAATCATTTCAATATAAAAACCAATATTCCCTTGTAAAAATGTAAGTTTACTAATGGCAGAAAAACCAAAATAAAGAAGCAAGCACACAAAAACGCTTAGCAAAAAAGCTACTACAGCATTTGTGGTTAAACCGCTACAACACAATCCTACAGCGGCATATACGGCACATAAAAAAACCAGTCCAATATAACTGCCAATTATGGCTCCATTATCAATAACACCTGTGGCACTAAGAGATTTTATAGTAACAACATAAATTAACGAAGGCAATAAAACCAATAGAACGATCAACAAAATGGCAATGTATTTTCCGAGAACAATTTGATTTGAACTTAAGGGTTTGGTTTTCAGTGTTTCGAAAGTACCAAACTTGTATTCATCTGAAAAGCACCGCATACTAATGGCTGGAATTAAAAAAAGCAGCACCCATGGTGCCAATTCAAAAAACTTATCTAAACTGGCATATCCATAATTGAAGATATTGCTGTCTTCTAAAACAAATAAAAAAACACCATTGATCAGCAAAAATAAAATTATAGCGATGTACCCAATTAAATTGCTAAAAAACTGATTAAACTCTTTTTTTACGATGCTCCACATATTGATTTAAAATTGATGCAATTTAATCCTTAAAATATAAATCACATTCATTTATTTTGTTTGGAATTATTTGATAACTCCTGCTATTTTCCAAATTTCAAACTTCATTTATTCCCTGCCAAAAAGGGGGTTAATGCCTGATCAAAATCTTCCCTTAACTTATAAATTAGAACTAGGTTTATTTTTTCATATTGACTCAAAATCAAAATATTTATTTAAATTTAAAAAACAAACTAAAACCCAAAACTACATTTATGAAAAAAACCTTTTTTTATCTTCTGGCAAGTGTTGCAGTTGCAACAAGTTGTCAAAAATCATCACTAACTGAAATTCCAGTAGTTGGAAACGAAAATATAAGCAATACAGAAGCTCCTCTTTCGAGAAAATGTGCTTCTTATGAAGTATTACAACAACAATTGGCAGCAGATCCTGGATTAGCTGTGCGTATGCAAGCAATAGAAGATTTTACAACAAGATTTGAAAAAAATCCTTCTATGAATAGACTAGTAAATGGAGTGATTGAAATTCCTGTAGTTGTTAATGTTTTATACAAAACCGCAGCTCAAAATATTTCTGATGCACAAATTGCATCACAAATTGCCGTATTGAATGCAGATTTCGCGGCAACAAATTCAGACATTAACAAAACACCTGCAACTTTTACCTCTGTACTTTCTGGAAATACAAATGTTCGCTTTGTACTTAGTAAGGTGAATAGAAAATCAACAACAAAAACAAGTTGGTCTACTAATGATGCAGTTAAAAAAACTTCAGGGGGTGGGTTAGATCCTACAACACCAACTACTTCTCTTAATTTATGGTGCTGTAATTTGGGTAACGGTATTTTGGGTTATGCGCAATTTCCAGGAGGAAGTAGTGCTACTGATGGTGTAGTTATTGATGACAATGCTTTTGGTTCAACAGGAACTGTAACTGCTCCTTATAACAAGGGAAGGACAGCTACACATGAAGTTGGACATTGGTTAAACCTTAGACATATTTGGGGTGATGCAACATGCGGTAACGACTTAGTTGGCGATACGCCATTACACAATACGGCAAATTATGGTTGTCCTGCAAGTGGTCATAAATCTACCTGTACAGGTACGCCAATAGAAATGACGATGAATTATATGGATTATACAGATGATGCATGTATGTATATGTTTAGTGCCGGACAGAAAACAAGAATGCAAGCAGTATTTGCAGCAGGCGGAGCAAGAAACAGTTTTGCTCAACCATAAAAATTTATAATTTCAAGAAATTAAATAGCCGCCCTATGGGTGGCTTTTTTTATGGCAACTTATCAAGTATACAGCATCTAAAATCTTTTGTTTGGTGTTGAAACATACAACAACTCAAAATCTTGATAATTTTTCAAATAAAAAAGCCATCGAAAAGATGGCTTATAAATTAAAAAGTTGATGCTAAAATTATACTGCGAAGCTATCCCCGCAACCGCAACTTCTACTTGCATTTGGATTATTGAAAAAGAATCCTTTTCCATTTAATCCATCACTAAATTCAAGTTCGGTATTTACCAAATAAAGGAAGCTTTTTAAATCTGTTACTATTTTAATGCCTTTATCTTCAAACACTTGATCCATAGGCTTCACTTCGTTATCAAAATCAAGTTTGTAACTTAATCCGCTACAACCTCCTCCTACAACACCAACGCGTAGAAAATAATTTGGCTCATTTTCTACCCCAGCTTCTTGCATTAAATGAATTACTTTTTCTTTGGCTTTATCACTGATATAAATGCCATTGTCTGTTGCAACCATATCAAATAAAAATTAGTGAATTACGCTTTCTTCGAATTTTATTTTCTCCATACCATTTTTCTCTCTGTAGTCGTTTATTGCAGCTTTGATTGCATCTTCTGCTAAAACAGAACAGTGAATTTTAACTGGAGGAAGATTTAATTCTTCAACAATAGTCATGTTGTCGATTTTAAGGGCTTCATCTACACTTTTACCTTTTAACCATTCTGTAGCCAAAGATGAAGATGCAATTGCAGAACCACATCCAAAAGTTTTAAACTTAGCATCTGTAATCATACCTGTTTCATGGTTTACTTCAATTTGTAAACGCATTACATCTCCGCATTCTGGAGCGCCAACTAGCCCTGTACCTACGTTTTTACTAGCTTTATCAAGTGTTCCTACATTTTTAGGATTTTGATAGTGGTCGATAACTTTTTCTGAATATGCCATTTCTTTTATTTTTTATACGTTATTTCTAAATGATTGTTTCTTATTAATGTGCAGCCCATTCAATGCTGTCTAAGTCGATTCCTTCTTTATACATTTCCCAAAGCGGACTCATTTCTCTTAGTTTCAAAACGGTATCCGTAATTGATTTAATGGTATAATCGATTTCTTCTTCGGTAGTAAAACGGCTTAACCCAAAACGTAATGAGCTATGTGCTAAATCATCACCTAAACCAAGTGCTTTCAATACATAAGAAGGTTCTAAAGAAGCTGAAGTACAAGCTGAACCTGAACTTAACGCGATGTTTTTATTGAAGCCCATTAATAATCCTTCTCCTTCAACATGTTTGAATGAAATATTGGCAACATGAGGTAAACGATGTTCAATACTGCCATTCACATACGATTCTTCAATTTGCAATAATGCAGCTTGTAATTTATCCCTTAATTTGCTTGTTCTAGCT
>CALQKL020000077.1 GCA_943331145.2 Chitinophaga pinensis | reverse complement strand
CTTGAGTTGGACAAGCATTGAATATATTCTCTAATCCTGAACTTGAAAAAATTTTCAATGTAACTTCTATACCTAAATCACTTTGATGGGAAGAAATTCCTTTGGTATTCAAAAATCCTTTCAAATAAGCCGTTGCTGGATACGGGGTATTCAGCTGCGTAAATGGTGGCGTTATTAAATATATTTGTGCGCTCAAGTGATTTTTTTATAACACGAAATTATTTTTTATTATCTGAAAAGCAATAAGTTAATGGCGAATAAAACCAAATTCATATTAAATACAGATATTTGCGCTTAATTAATTTTATTTAAAATGATACTAGGGAAAAAATTGGTTATTGTTCTTCCAGCATACAATGCATCTAAAACCATTGAGCAAACGTATAATGAAATACCATTTGACATTGTTGATGATATTATTTTGGTTGATGATAATAGTAAAGACAATACAGCTGAAGTAGCCGCTTCTTTAGGTATAAAGCATATCATCATTCATCCCAAAAATCGAGGTTACGGTGGCAATCAAAAATCTTGTTACAATAAAGCCCTTGAAATTAATGCCGACATCGTAATCATGCTTCACCCAGATTATCAATACACGCCAAAATTGATTCATAGCATGGCTTTCTTAATTGCCAATGATGTTTATCCCGTTGCTTTTGGCTCTCGTATTTTAAGCAAAGGGGCGCTTAATGGTGGAATGCCGATGTATAAATATATAGCCAACCGAATTCTAACCTCATTCCAAAATATTTTACTAAATCAAAAATTGTCGGAATACCATACTGGTTATCGCGCTTTTTCTTCAAAAGTGCTTACGAGTATTTCTTATAATTTAAACTCTGACGATTTTGTTTTCGACAATCAAATGATTGCACAAATATTTGATAAGGATTTTGAAATTGGAGAAATAACTTGTCCTACAAAATATTTCCCAGAAGCTTCTTCCATCAATCTAAAACGTAGTGTGATTTATGGTTTGGGCGTTTTGAAAGTTTGCTTTCAATATCGTTTACACAAATGGGGAATTATTAAGCCAGCTTATTTAAGGTAACGGACTTCTTTTGTAAAAATAAAATCCATTTTTATTGTATAGAAACTGAGCATCTTTAACCTCAGATTCAAAATCGTTTTTGCCATTGACTTTGCAAGAAATATAAACTGGCTTGTCGATTTTACCTTTTAGCAACCAAGCTTCATCTGTGTAATTTTTATTGGCTTGTGGCGTTACCTCGCCGTAAAAGAAATTCCCATAAGATTTATAATGGTAGGTAATTTTATAAGCATCTTCTTTACGATGGCTTTGCCAGAATTCAATGTTTGCACGTTGGCTAATCGATTCAATTCTATTTATAAAAAAGTATAAACCGCTTTGAATAAAAAACAAGCTGCCCAAAAAAAGTGCAATAAACCCATTTGCCATTTTTTGCTTTTTAAAATAATTTAAACAAGCAATCAGGCAAATCAAAACCATTATTCCTGGCAGTATTTCAAAACCAGTCCATGTTACATTCGCTTGAATGTTTTCCACCGCAAAAGGGTCTTTACTTAATAAGGGTTTCAAGAGTTCTTTGTTTTTTCCAAAAAATACCAAGGCAAAAGGTGCTACAACAAATGGAATTGAAGAAATAATCAATAATATTTTCGTGCGTAAATTAAATGCTGATTTTTGGTTTTGGATATTGTAAATACTCAATGCGGCGATAAAACTCATTGGATAATAACATAAGGAAGAATAATGCACAATCTTGGTTTGCACAATCGAAAATAAAATCAGCACTACCCAAAATAAAGTAATCATCCATTTTCTAAAATCTACCCATTCATTACTTTCTGCAGATTTTTTTCTAAACAATTCGTCAATAAAAAATGCAGATATAGGGAAGCATCCAAAAAACAAAACCACAAAATGATAAAAAAAGAAACCGCCATGTCCGGCATCTTTTGTGGTTAATAGCTCCCATTGTCTGATGGTGAATTCTTTAATAAATTGATCGCCGTTTTGTACATAATCAATGGTAAGCCACGTTCCAGTTGATACAATGGTGATTAATATGAAAAGTATGATTTGTTTAAAACTAAAAAAGTTTTTAAAACGAGTGCTGGTAAAATATACAAATCCGGTTAAGCCAAGGATGATGATTGAAGCTGGTCCTTTTGTTAATATGGATAAGCCAGTTGAAACACCGGCAACCATTAGCCATTTAAAAGAAGCAACATTATTTAATTTGTTTGTTCTGGCTTTTATCAAACCAAATAAACCCAATGCAATAAAAAAATTAAACCATGGATCGATGATGCCAGATTTGAAATAAAGATGTGGAAGTATAGTGCAGCCATAAGCTATTGCCCATATTAAACCAAAGCGGTTGTTCTTGAGTCTACTGCCCGTATAATACAATAAAGGTAAAATGATGATTCCTAAAATGGCATTTGGCAAACGGGAAGCAAATTCATTGGCCCCAAAAATGTTCATACAAATCGCCTGAAGCCAAAAGAAAAATGGAGGCTTTTCGGTAAACAATTCAAAATTCATTTTGGGATGAAAATAATCGTTAGAAACCAGCATTTCTCTGGCTATTTCTGCAAAATTAATTTCGTCCCAATCGAATAAATGGGCGTTGCCTAAAAAAGGTAAAAAGCAAACAGCAGAAAATATAACAAGAAAAAGTACATGTTTTATTGTAGTATTTTTTTGACTTTCCATTAAATGACTTTTTTTAAATTAATTTCAAAGGTAAATGCAATAACTTTAATATTTTTTTATAAAATCAACCTACTAACATTCAAATTATGCGTTTTTTAAAATCATCCCTGTTTCTATTATTATGTATTTTTTCTACCCATTCATTTTCACAATCTAAATCCAAAAAACCGAATATAATATACATTCTTGCTGATGACTTAGGCATTGGCGATGTAAGTTGTTATGGTTCAGATAGCAATTACACCCCTATAATTGATAAATTGGCAAAAGGCGGTATCAGATTTAATAATGGTTATACAGCTCCATTATGCGGTCCATCTAGAGCATTGATATTAACCGGTAGATATGCATTTAGAACTGGGGCTGTTAATCAAGACATGTGTTTAAATGTACTTCCAGAAAATGAAGTATTGATTCCCTCAGTATTAAAAACAGCTGGCTATAAAACGTCTATGGTAGGAAAATGGGGTCAACTTCCACTACAACCTTCGGATTTCGGGTTTGATGATTATATTAGATTCAAAGGCAGTGGCATTTACTGGAAAAAAGGAAATGCTAAAGCAGAAATGTACACTGAAAATGGGGTAGATAAACCATTGGGTGAAAATTATATGCCAGATTTAATGCATGATCACATGGTAAATTTTATTTCCAATAATAAGAATAAACCATTTTTTCTTTACTACTCATTAGTGCAAGTACATGCGAAAATTCAACCTACGCCAGATAGTAAACCAGGTAGTGATATTTATGCGGATAATTTAGCCTACATGGATAAATTGGTTGGAAATCTTTTAAATCTTTTAGACAGTTTGAAATTAAAAGAAAACACATTTATTTATTTCATGGGTGATAATGGTACTGCAAATCAATATGCAGCTAGAGGTACGATTAAAGGCAAGCCACTTTCAGGGAAAAAAGGTTCTATGTTGGAATGTGGTGCTTTAGTCCCAAATATTGCTTATTGGCCAAGTGTGATTGCACCAGGTCAGGTAACCAATACATTAATGGATGCAAGTGATTTGTTACCAACGTTTGCTGATATTGCTGGAGCCAAATTGCCGACTAAAAATGTGTTAGATGGCAGAAGTTTCTTGCCTCAGTTATTGGGTAAAAAAGGGAATCCGCGTGATTGGATATTTATTGAGTTGGGCAATAAATGGTATGTTAGAGATGCCAAATGGAAATTGAACAGAGCTGATGAATTATATGATATGAGCAATGCACCTTTTGAAGAAAAATTGGTATTGGCTTCTAATGATAATGCTGAATCTGCAGCGGTAAGAAAAAAATTGACTGAAATTCTAGCTCAGTTGAATCCTGCTGGAGGCATTTTAGATACTGGTGATGGAAGTGGTAGACATGGAAATAAAAAAGACAAAAAAGAAGCGAAAGATAAACCTGAGAAAAAAGAAAAAAAGGAAGAAGAATCAGAATAAATCTTATTAACAACTTTTTAGTATTCAATCAAATATCTTTGGTGCAATTAAAATCCTTTTTATGAATAGACTATTTTACACCAATGCAATTTTGTATGTTTTATTTATTGCATCATCTTTAGTGGCATGTGGTCAAGGTAATGTAGAAAAATCAAATAAAACACAAGACACACCTAGCTTTACAATTTTTAAATCTCCTGATGAATGGAAGCAGATTTTAAACAAAGATCAGTTTGGTGTTTTAAGAAATAAAGAAACAGAAGCGCCTTACACTGGAAAATTGTTGTACAATAAGGAACATGGTGTTTATAAATGCGCAGGTTGTGGCAATGAATTGTTTACCGATGAAATGAAATTTGATTCACATTGTGGATGGCCAAGTTTTGATAAAGAAATTGCTGGAGGTAAAATAAAAAAAGTTGAAGATCGTACTCATGGTATGAATCGTACTGAAATTGTATGTGCCAATTGTGGTGGACATTTAGGGCATTTGTTTGATGATGGCCCAACATCTACTGGTATGCGTTATTGTGTTAATTCTTTATCCTTGAATTTTGAAAAGAAATCAAATATTGTAGCACAATCAAATTATGATACCATTACACTTGGTGGCGGTTGCTACTGGTGTGTAGAAGCCATTTATGAAATGTTAGATGGTGTAAAATCGGTAGAGTCGGGGTTTTCAGGCGGAAAAGTAGCTAATCCAAGTTATCGTGAAGTTTGCATGGGCACTACAGGTCATGCCGAAGTGGTACAAATCGTTTACGATAATAAGAAGACTTCTCTTGATGAAATTTTAAAAGTGTTCTTTACGGTTCATGACCCAACAACATTAAACAGACAAGGTGCAGATGTGGGCGAACAATATCGTTCTGTAATTTTATATAGAAATGCTGCTCAACAAAAAACAGCAACAGATATCATCAATCAACTCAATAAAGAAAAAGTGTACGACCAGTCAGTAGTTACTGCTGTTCAGCCTTTTAAAGTTTTTTATAAAGCAGAGGATGATCATCAGGATTATTACAATTCAAATAAATCGAATGGGTATTGTAAAATGGTGATTCAGCCAAAGATTGAGAAGTTTGAAAAATTATTTAAAGATAGACTCAAGAAAAATTAATAGCAATAAATGATGAAGCGGGTTTTACTTTTATGTTGTATAATATGCGCTTGTCGTAGTATGGCTATATCCCAAACGATTAAACCATTTCAATTGTCGTTTTTACCAATGATAAATGGTTCGCCAATCTCATTAAATCAACATTATTTTTCTTCTGAATTAAATGATAGCATTTCGATTTCTAAATTAAAATTTTACATTTCTAATATCTCGTTGCTAAACAATGGTAAGGTTATTTATCAAAATTCTGGCGGGGTTTATTTATTAAATGCAGAAGATAGTTTAAACCTTCAATTTGATATTCCCCAAAAACTTTCGTTTAATCGAATTCAATTTGGTTTGGGAATTGATAGCATTACCAATACTTATGGCGCACTAGATGGTGCGCTAGATCCTTTAATGGGCATGTATTGGACTTGGCAAAGTGGCTATATTAATTTTAAGATGGAAGGTTTCATCGGTGATATTTCCAAAGAAGACAAAAAGTTTGAATATCATTTAGGGGGTTATGCAAATCAAAATAATGCTTATCAATTGGTTGATTTACCAATTCAAGCTCATTCAGATATTCAATTTCAAATGCCTATTGACCTGATTTTTAAAAATATGCTTTTGGAAAAAAAATACAACATCATGTCTCCAAGTACTTCAGCAGTATTGCTTTCAAAAAAAATTGCGCAATCAATTCTTGTTAAATGAGTAAAAAACACCTTGTTTTTGTTTCCTTGTTTTTTTTATTGTTAACCATGGGTTTTGTGTTGATTGATTTGCCAGTTTTTAAAGTTCCGATTGGTTGGCCCAAACCAGCTTATGATTTTAAAAAGAATAATTTTTCCAATGAGAAAATCATGTTGGGAAGGGTGTTATTTTATGACCCCATATTATCAAATAACAATACCATTTCTTGCGCCAGTTGTCACTCGCCATATAATGCATTTGCGCATACCGATCATGCATTAAGTCATGGAATAGGTGACAGTATTGGCTTTAGAAATGCTCCTGCTTTATTTAATCTTGCTTGGCAAAAGTCATTTATGTGGGATGGTGCAATTGTTGATTTAGATGAACAAGCGGTTTTTCCTATAACACATCCAAAGGAAATGGGCGAAAAATTAAGTCATGTCATTCAGAAAATAAACAATACTGAAAAGTATAAAAATTTAATTTCTTCTGCATACGGAACTGATAGCATAAGTAAGAAACAATTGCTACAATCTATTTCGCAGTTTATTTTATCATTGGTTAGTGCAAATTCGAAATACGATAGTGTGATGCAACATAAACTGTCATTTACATCGCAAGAATTAAACGGCTATAATTTGTTTAAGAAGAACTGTTCAACTTGTCATACAGAACCATTGTTTACCAATGGAAGTTTTAAAAATAATGGATTGAAGCCAGGCGTAATTTTAAATGATTATGGGAGGATGCGCATTACTCAAAACAAAAAAGATTCTTTACTTTTTAAAGTACCTTCCTTAAGAAATTTAGCATACACTTATCCATATATGCATGATGGAAGATTTACCAAATTATCGGAAGTTTTACACCATTATACATCAGGCATTGATTTAAATTCAAACATTTCGAATAGGCTGAAACAGCCAATCTTACTCACTCTGAATGAGAAAGTAGATTTGATTTCTTTCTTATTAACTTTGAATGATCGATCATTTGTGTTTAATCCCAATTATTCATTTATAAAATAACCCAATTGAAAAACATATTTATCATTAGTCTTTTTACTTTTATTTTAATTGCCAAATCATTTGCACAAAATGATACTACAAGTCTAGATTTTTCATTAAAAAATGTAGACGGAAATTTGGTTTCCTTGAAAGATTATCAAGGTGCGAAAGGATTTATTATCATCTTCACTTGCAATCATTGTCCATTTGCAAAACTATATCCCAAGCGATTAAACAAGTTGAATAAAAAATATAGCAATAAAGGATTTCCTTTGTTGGCAATAAGTTCAACAGATACTATTTTATATGCAGAGGACACATATGACAATATGGTTTTAAAAGCAAATAAGGAAAAGTTTAATTTTCCTTATTTGTATGATGAAACACAATCGGTAGCGAAATTGTATAAAGCAGAAAGAACGCCTCAGGCCTTTGTATTATTTAAAGAAAACAACAATTGGGTTATAAAGTACAACGGAGCCATTGACGATAATGGAGCGGAACCGAAAAAGGTAAAAGTGGATTATGTATCTGATGCGGTGGATGCGTTACTTAAAAATCAAAGAGTATTGATTACAGAAACAAAATCTATTGGATGTAAAATAATGTTTAGAAATCAGGTTAAATCATCAATGTAAAATTCCTTTTTTGAACAAATCATTTGAAATTATTTTCCCGTATTCATCAGCAAGTATTTCCAAATTCATTGAATTGAAAGACTTAGTTTGTACTGAATAAATCAAGGATTTATCTGATAGATCATACAGATTGCTTTCCCAAAAATAGTTGGTGTTTTCTGTGTAATACCCCGGTTCATACACACGATCATAAACAGTTGAATAATATCCCCAAAATCTTCTGTAATACATGGAGTAAGGCGTATATGTTATTCTGCCTGGTATGTAGTATTTTTCTTTTTCTTTGTCAAGTAATACAACGGTTAGAATGGCATCAAATCCCTGACCTTTTATTTTGTTGATTGCTTCTGATTCTTGCAATCCAGATAAAAAAAATGGTCCGTAACTTTCAATAGCGGAGAAAGCTTCAATACCTTTTTTAGTTAAATCGTTTACCAAATGGTTTTCCAATTTAACTCTAATAGATCTGTCTTTATTGTTGTCAATAGCCAGTATCAATACTTTTTTTATCATTTTTTTATTCGAATCATCAGCTTGCCAAGTATTTGTTATCACTGAAGAATAACAGTTTTCTAATAAAATGACAATACAAAAAAACAAAAGGTTTTTGATTATTTTTATTATTCCACTATGCATATATCCAATCTTTAATTTTGTTAGCAAGATTTATTTTTATTATTCGAGAAATGTTTGCAAATGTTTTAAAGGATCCCGTTTTATTTCCACTAGAAAAAAAACTAGAATTTTCACTTGTTTTGTTTTCGATTATCGTTGCAATAATTTGTTTTAAAATATTAGATGGCTTTACACTGATTTTCAGATCATGCCAATTTTCATGTATTTCTTTTTCGACGTTATTTATTTCTAATAACAATCTAGTTTTCTCCAATTCTAACTGATTTATGTTTTTAAATGAAGGCATTTTAATAATTTGATTTTTTGAGAAATTGATTTCAAAAAAAATGGGTAATGCTTTTATCAATTAAAAAGTCAATTACCCATTTTCAAAAGCTGTTTTGACTTTAATCGGAATCTTTAAAAAGTTCATGCAGAATTGAATTCATAATTGGGATGCGAATTAATTTATTTCTAAACTTCCAAAGAATAATTCCTATTAACCCATAAAATCCAGCAACAATAAGCAATGCAAGGTATAATTCGCCTACTAAATATTGCAGCATAACAGCCAAGGCCAGCCCGAAGAAAAATGCAAATAGGAAAAAAAT
>CALQKL020000076.1 GCA_943331145.2 Chitinophaga pinensis | reverse complement strand
TAAATTTCTGTAACGGTGATTTTCTTTTCTGAATCAATTAACGTAAGAATTTGCTGACGTAATTTGTGATTCAAGGCTCTTAAAACAAGCGCTGCTTTTTTTAAGTTTTGGATGTTGATTTTCAATGCTACACTAACATCTGCATTGGATTCACCCGGTTGATTTGGAACAATCATAGGTTTGTAATTTAATTTTGATTTTAATAATGGAAATAAAGCTGATGCAAATATATTAAATCAACATCATAATACAAATGTTTTATTTTCTACTTTTTATTTTGAGACGTTGATATGATTACCCTTGAAATGCTTTTATATAGGCAGGTTCAAAGGATTCTATACTTGCAAATGATTCACTGTTGTAGTAAAAATTCGACAAGAATGCCATGTTAAAATGTAAGTTTTCTACCTCTAAAAACTGAGCTTTATCATTTTTACAGATTTTTTCAAATTTGTCTTTCCCACTTCCAATAAAATAAACAGATTGTTTTCTTAAATAGTCTTGCATGAAATTTTCATCCACAATCATTGCATCGGGCGCTAATTTAGCCTCCAGATTTACATCAAACAACCCCGTAAAAACCTCCATTCTTCTTGCATCAATCATCGGACAAAATAAAACTCGTGTAGGGTCGATGATTTTAGTCATTGCAGCATGTGTCAATAATTTTAAAGAACAAATATGAATGATGGGTTTATTTAGGGCATAACTTAATCCAATAGCGCTTGCCATTCCTACACGAATGCCCGTATAAGAACCTGGCCCTTTGGTAACCGAAATAGCATCTAAATCTTTTAATTCTACGTCACATGATTTTAATAAATCTTGAATGGCTACATGCAAAAATCCAGCATGCTCTTTTTGAATGTCATTTTGGATATGTCCAATTGGAACGCCGTCTTTTGAAATGCTCACAAAAGCTGTTTCCTGTGCGGTATCTATCATTAAAATTAAACTCATAATTTGTTGGCCTCCTTTTCTAATAGTTTACACACGGTATATCTTGCATCAGTCAAACTCAATGTCTTTAAAAGTTCAAATACATTATGAAGTCCAATTTCATCAGCCCATTCAAAGGGGCCTTTTGGATAATTGGTGCCTAATTTTAAAGCAATGTCAATTTCATTTTCGGTGCTTACATTTTCTTCTTTGGCAAAATAAGCTTCATTGATAATCATGGCTAAAACCCTTGCTGATACAAAGCCTGGTTCGTCTGGTAAAAAAGAAAATCTTATCCCCAATAGTGCAGACAGTTGATTTAAAGTGTCATTGTGTTCTCCAGCCAATTCCCAAGTAGTTCTTTTTAAAAATCCGCTCCATCCGTTTAACCTAATTACATGTGCCCCATGTTTGCTTGATTTCAATGTATTTGAAACACTGTTGATTAAAACCGGAATATTAAACGTACTATAATCTTCAAAAAAAGCATCTTCATTCAAATTGAGTAGGACATCTATACGCTCAATATCTTCTATTTGTTTAAAACTTGATGCTTTAATCCAAGTTATATTTTGGTATGCTTGTGTTAATTCTACAAACCCTTTTTCATTTGAAATTACCGATATCCTCATCTGTTAATAAATTTTAGCAAAAATAGGCACTGGAAAAGAATATATTTGTATTACTATAAAAAAACCCAATGGACAAACAAATAATCAATACCAATGAAGCCCCTGCACCAATTGGACCATACAATCAGGCCGTTAGAACAGGAAATCTATTGTTTATCTCTGGTCAAATTGCATTGGTTCCTGGTACAGAAACACTTGCCAATTCAAGTATTGCAGAAGAAACCCACCAAGTGATGAAAAACTTGTCCTCTATTTTAAAATCTGAAGGAATTGATTTTGATCATGCTATAAAAACCACCATTTTCTTAAGTGGTATGGAGCATTTTGCTGAGGTAAATCAAATTTATGGACAGTATTTCTCAAAAGATTTTCCAGCAAGAGAAACCGTTGCTGTTAAAGGGTTGCCTAGAAATGTAAATGTAGAAATTAGCATGATTGCAAGTATTTAGTACATCAACATGATTTTAATAACCGCACCAGTACATCATTTCTTTTTAGATACTTTATCAGAAAAAGGAATCGATTTTTTGTACGAGCCAACCATGCGATATCCGCAATTGTTGGAAAAAATCGAATTAGCAACAGGACTTGTTGTTTCTACACAAATTAACGTTGATAAAAATTTAATTGACAAAGCGATTCATTTAAGATGGATTGGTAGGTTAGGTAGTGGCATGGAGCATATTGATGTAGCATACGCCAAATCTAAAAATATCATTTGCGAAAGTAGTCCCGAAGGTAATTGTAACGCTGTTGCGGAGCATGCATTGGGATTGTTATTAAACTTTTATCGCAACATCAATACGAGCATTGTACAAGTAAAACATAAGCAGTGGTTGAGGGAGGAAAATAGAGGTACAGAAATTTCAGGTAAAACCATTGGCATCATTGGATACGGACATACAGGATCTGCGTTTGCCAGATTATTGTCGGCTTTTAACGTTACCATATTGGCTTATGATAAATACAAAACTGGTTTTGGAAACGAATTTGTAACGGAATCTACCGAAGATGAAATTGTAAAATATGCCGATGTAATCAGTTTGCATTTACCACTAACTATAGAAACTACTCACTATGTGTCGAATGATTTTTTCAACAAATTAAAAAAGCAACCCATTATCATTAATACGTCTAGAGGAAGCGTAATGGATAGTGTAGCGTTAATAAATGCACTTGAGAATAGATTGATTTCAGGTGCATTATTGGATGTATTGGAAAATGAAAAGCTTGACACGTACACACTAGAAGAAAAGCAGGTATTTGAAACCCTAAATAATTTTGATAACGTAATAATAACGCCCCATATAGCAGGATATTCACATGAGGCAACCTATAAAATGAGCAAGGTGCTTTTGGAAAAAATAGGGATAATTTAATTCCAATTATTTCATTTTACTATATTTGTATACACACAACGCTTTGGCAAAACTGAAGCGTTGTATTTTTTTTATTAGTTATAAAACAAATTACTATGGCTTTGGATACCAATTATGTTACGCAAGATACTTTTGAAAAGATGCAGGAAGAGCTTCATCAGTTAAAAGCAGTGGAACGACCGGCAGCCAGCAAAGCAATTGCAGAAGCAAGGGAAAAAGGCGATTTAAAAGAAAATGCAGAGTATGATGCTGCAAAAGAAGCACAAGGAATGCTTGAAGCTAAAATAAAATATCTTGAAGGCGTAATTGCAACGGCTAGAATATTGGATGAATCAAATATTGATTTCAGTAGAGTAAGTATTTTAACTAAGGTTACGTTAACCAATATGGCTACAAATAAACAAGTCACTTATCAAATTGTATCTGAAAAAGAAGCGAGTTTAAAAGATGGTAAAATATCTGTAACCTCTCCAATTGGAAAAGGCTTGTTGGGAAAAGTAGTCGGTGAAATTGCGGAAGTAAATGTACCCGCTGGCGTTTTGAAATTCAAAGTAGAAAACATCACGGTTTAATCATGAGTATTTTTTCTAAAATCATAAACGGCGAAATTTCTTCTTATAAAATTGCAGAAAACGAAAATTTTTACGCGTTTTTGGATATTTTTCCAATGACTAAAGGGCATGTGTTGGTTGTGCCAAAAATTGAAATCGATAAGATATTCGACCTGCCTGAAAACTACCTTGCTGAGATGATGCTTTTTGCAAAACCCATTGCAAAATCTATCGAGCTATCGTTTCCTTGTAATCGTTGTGGTATCAGTGTTATCGGGTTAGAAGTGCCTCATGCGCACATGCATTTGATTCCTATTAATAGTGCAGACGATTTGAATTTTACTAGAGAAAAATTAAAACTTTCTACTGAGGAGTTTAAAGAAATTCAACAAACCATCATTTCAAATCTGAAATAGTTATTTTTTCAAACGCTCTGGATTTTTATTTAAAAAATCGGCCCAGCCGTTTGACTTTCCTTTTGTTTTTGGCAATAACGTTTTTTCTTGATAATAATGACAAACCGCTACAGCTAAAGCATCTGTAGCATCCATATATTTTGGTGTTTCTTCAAAGGATAAAATCTTCTGCAGCATTTTCATCACTTGGTCTTTTCCAGCATTTCCATTTCCTGTAATGGATTGCTTGATTTTTTTGGGAGAATACTCGCAAATCGAAAGTCCGGATTGCATTGCAGCAGCAAGCGCTACACCTTGCGCTCTTCCTAACTTTAGCATACTTTGTACGTTCTTTCCAAAGAAAGGCGCTTCAATGGCAAAACTTGTAGGATGGTAAATTTTAATTATGTCCGTTACTTTATCATGAATCTTTTCAAGTCGTTGGTACGCATCATCTTTTGCAGATAATTTCAACACACCCATATCCACCAAATGAATGCCTTTGGCGTTTACTTCAATCAACCCATAACCCATAATGATGGTTCCAGGATCAATACCTAAAATGATTTTTGATGCTTTTTGCAAGTGAGGTCTTAATTTTACCAATAAACAGTTTCTTGAACAAAAGTATAAAATTAATATTCAATTACATCCTTGGTCCAATGCTCTTTGTATTGGTGGCGTATAGTTTATACAATCAAATATCTCAACAACAAGATTTATTGGTTAGATGGCAACAAATAAAATCGAGTTGGAAAGATCCATTATTTTGGGTGGTGTTTTTATTGATGTTTTTAAACTGGGGCTTAGAATCTTTGAAATGGAAATTGCTGTTGAAACCGTTAGAAAATATCCGATTTGCAAAAGCTTTTAAATCAGTATTTGCTGGATGCAGCATCACCATGATAACACCAAATAGAACAGGTGAATTTGGCGGTAGAATTTTATTTGTAAAAGCCGAAAATCGAATGAAAGCAATATCTACAAACATTTTAGGCAGTATCAGTCAAATGATCATTACATCAATTGTAGGATGTGTTGGCTTAATCTATTTGATATACTTTTCAAACTTAGATTCAAAGCTGGTTTTGTTGCCATGGATTTTCAACAATGTCAATATTTATTTATCGTTGGGTGTATCCATAATATTGGTACTGCTATATTTTAAAACCAATTTTTTTATTTCGTTTATTTCAAAATTCAAGTTCCTTCATAAAATTGTACAACACATAAAAATTGTCGAGCAATTCAATTTTTATGAATTGTTAATCATTTCGTTTTGTTCGTTCTTTAGATTTTTAGTTTTTATATTGCAATACATCATCATTATGCATGTCATGCATGTGGAGATGGAAAGTTCTATTGCATTTTGGTTGATAGGTGTTTTTTATTTGATGATGGCGATAATTCCAACCATTGGATTTACCGAATTGCCCATTAGATCGGCATTGGGCATTTCAATTTTTGGCATATTATCTACAAATATTTTGGGCATTCAAGTGGCTTGTTTTGCCATTTGGATTATCAATCTTGTAGTACCGGCAACAATTGGGAGTGTTTTTTTGTTAATGAGAAAGGATGTTCAATAGGTTCAAAAGGTTGGGGATTTAGGTCTGCCGATGTTGGTGTTTTCACCAATCATCAAAGAATGAGGTTATAGATTATAGATGTATAGCAGAGGTTAAAAATTTTCAATCTTTTTAAGAGAATCCATGTTAGGTTCAAGTTTCAATTTGTTCATTGAGTTCAAAAGGTTCAATAGGTTCAATAGGTTGGAAACGCCAAACACCAAACGCCAAACAAATAACAATAAACCACAAACCACAAACAATTATTCATATGAAATGGCTTACTATTTTTTTTATCAGTTGGGCTTTAATGGGTGCTACAACACATCTACACAAAGGTGATTTCTGTGGTATTAAAAATTCATCATTTAAAAATGGCGAAACCGTTAAGATGACGGTTTATTATAGTACCATGGGCGCGTATATTGGTGCTGGTGATGCCACGTTTACAACTACCTTAGAACGATTCAATGGGAAACCTGTTTATCATGCTGTAGGCGTTGGAAATACTTATCCATTCTTCGATAATTTTTATAAAGTACGCGACCGTTATGAAAGCTATATCGACACCAACACATTGTTGCCCATAAAATTTATTAGAAATGTAGATGAAGGTGGTTTTAAAATTTATAACAATGTTACGTTTAATCAAACTACAAATACAGCGGTTAGTACAAACGGGGTGTTTAAAATTACAGATTGCATGCAAGATGTGGTAAGTGCTATGTATTATGCACGCAACATCAATTTTGATAAATTAAAACCAGGCGACAAAATTCCATTTGATATGTTTTTAGATGATGAAGTACATCATTTGTATTTACGTTATATGGGCAAAGAAAAAATCAAAACACAATATGGTAAATTCAGAGCCATCAAGTTTAAACCACTTTTAATTAAAGGCACGATGTTTAAAGGTGGCGAAGGCATGACCGCTTGGGTAAGCGACGACCCAAATCATTTACTGCTAAGGGTTGAAAGTCCAATTGTTGTGGGTAGTATTAAAGTAGATATGATGGGCTATAAAAACCTTCGTTATCCATTAACCGCTTTAATGGGACTTTAGATTACATCTAGGTTGAAATATTCTTTTGCCCTGATGCCTTTTTCCGTTGCTTGTAAATTACAGCATTCTATTTTTGGATCATGTTGAAAAAACAATACATAATCATTTTCAACTGCCTCTGTCAAGAAAGATTTTTTCTCATTTAAAGTAGTTAACGGAAACATGTCGTATGCCATTACAAACGGGATTGGAATATGTGCAGCAGATGGCAATAAATCTGCCATAAATACAATCTGCTTTCCTTTATATTCAATCTGTGGCAACATCATCGCTTCTGTATGTCCAAATACTTGTCTGATTTTTACATCGCTTGAAAATGCATCCGAATTTCCGTCGATAAATTTCAATTGTCCACTCTCTTGTATGGGTAAAATATTATCTTTTAAAAACGAAGCTATTTCTCTGTCGTTAGGCATTGTAGCGGTATTCCAATGTTGTTGATTGCTCCAATACGTTGCATTTTTAAAAGCAGGAATTAACTTATCGCTTTCACGTTTTATACTTCCCCCACAATGATCAAAATGAAGATGGGTTAAAATTACATCCGTAATATCATCCACACTAAATCCTTTTTTTGAAAGAGAAGATTCTAAAGAATCGTCGCCATGTAAATAATAGTGACTGAAAAATTTATCATCTTGCTTGTTACCAATTCCTGTGTCAATAAGCATTAATCTATTTCCATCTTCGATTAATAAAGAACGCATTGCCCATGTACACATGTTGTTGTCATCCGCAGGGTTTAATTTGTTCCACATCGATTTAGGCACAACGCCAAACATGGCACCGCCATCCAATTTAAAATATCCAGTATTTATAGTGTGTAGTTGCATATTATCGAGATAAAGATTTTTGTTTTTTAAACGCTAAAAATATCAATAGTAAACCCAAAATAAAAAATGAAATTAAAGTTAAAACAGAATTTCTTTGAGAGCCCGTAATTTCAGTAATCCATGCGAAACTAAACATGCCAATTACTATGGCAATTTTTTCTGTAACGTCATAAAAGCTGAAAAACGAAGCGGTATCTTTTGTTTCGGGCATTAGTTTGCTGTAAGTGCTTCTGCTCAAACTCTGCGTGCCGCCCATTACAAAACCTACTGCCAATGCCAATAAATAAAATTCGTTGATACCTCCAACAGGCAATAAATAACCAGCAATACAAAGCAAGATCCAAATGAAAATACAAATCATTAATGTTCTAAAATTTCCGATTTTTTCTGAGATTTTTGAAATCAAATAAGCGCCAGGAATGGCAATCAATTGAATAATTAATATGGCAACGATTAAGTTTGTTGTTGGAATTTGCAATTCACTGCTGCCATAAAGTGTGGCAGCTAAAAATATCGTTTGCAAACCCATGTTGTAAAAAAAGAAGCTGTATAAAAATCTTTTTAAAACAGGCATCAGCAATACTTGTTGCCATACTTTTTTAAGTTCTTTAAATCCACCAATGAAAACATTTTTATGTTCGTTTTTATCAGAAGGCGTTCCATGTGGTAATCTTCTTAATGAATACTGTGCAAATCCCCACCACCAAATGCCTACCATTAAAAAAGAAATTTGCGAAGCTTTACCTGTTGTGATTCCAAAAGTATCTGGCATCAAAACCAAAACAAAACAAATCAATTGTAAAATCACGCTGCCAATATATCCCATCACAAAACCTCTTGCACTCAATTTATCCCTGTCTTCGGGTGCTGCAATTTCTGGCAAATACGAATTATAAAAAACCCAAGAGCCCCAAAAACCAATACAGGCCATAACCATACACAATAATCCATAAAACAAGTTGCTGCCGTCAAAAAAATAAAGCGCACTACAAGAGATGCTTCCCATGGTGCAAAAGAAAAATAAAAACTGTTTTTTGTTTCCTTTAAAATCGGCAATTGATGATAAAATTGGACTTAAAAATGCAACAACAATAAAAGCGATACCTAACGCGTAATTGTACAAGGAAGTATTGATAAAAGTTCTTCCAAATATGGTAACGTGATTATCGTCTTTGGTGCTTGTTACGGCAGCATAATAAGCTGGAAAAATGGTAGAGGTAATCACCAAATTGTATACAGAGTTGGCCCAATCATACATTGCCCAACCGTTTAACACCCTTTTTGAAGCAGTTTGCATAAAAAAATTTAAGTGATGAAGTTACGTGTAAAGCAAATATATGGTTTCATTTTTCAACTTAGAATCTATAGAAACGATAAAAAAATGGTTGAACCCATTAACATTTTCATTCCATTCGATAACCCATGGTTAAACCGTGGGTTAATTAAACAAATTTTATACATACGATTCTATACCCCAAGATTTTAATCCGTGGGTTATAATGATATTATTTTTCTATTTTTACCACCTAAAATAAATAACCATGAGCAAAGCTTCATTAGATAACAAAAAAATTGCCACTAGAATGATACATGCGGGGGCAGAACCCGATCCTTCAACAGGTGCAATCATGACACCAATATTTCAAACTTCAACAT
>CALQKL020000075.1 GCA_943331145.2 Chitinophaga pinensis | reverse complement strand
CTATTATTACAGCATCTGTAAAAACATTTTTTTCTGTTAACGACAAAGCTGTTTTTACGTCAATGGTTACCGGTAAATCTGGTGATACAATAAGAATTAAAACAGTTCCTTTTTTGTCTAGTATAAATGAAATGCCATTAGATAAAGGTGTTCAGATGATTCGAGTTGGCGAGGATAAGCAATTAATATATAAAATTCAAACTTCAGATGGGATATTAGAAACCTGTCAAACTGCTGTTACACTTTGTTTGAAATTGATTGGTTTTCTTACATTATTTATGGGGTTTTTATCGATAGCTGAAAAAGCCGGAGGGATTCGTTTTCTTTCAAGAATCATTGGACCATTTTTTACGCGCATATTTCCTGATATTCCAAAGGGGCATCCAGCAATGGGACACATGATGATGAATTTTTCTGCCAATTTACTTGGTTTGGATAATGCCGCTACACCATTTGGACTCAGGGCTATGGAGAGTTTACAAGAATTAAACCCCAACAAAACGGTCGCTTCTAACCCTCAAATCATGTTTCTTTGTTTGCATGCTTCTGGTATGACATTGGTGCCTGTTAGTATCATAGCCATTCGTTCGGCAGCAAAAGCCGCAAACCCAATGGATATTTTCATTCCTTGTATGATTGCCACATTTGTAGCTACTATTGCTTCAATGATGATCGTAAGTTTTAAACAAAAGATTAATGTTTTTCAACCTGTGATTTTAGCTTGGATTTTAGGCATTTCAGCATTGATTGCGGCATTGGTATTATATATACGTACATTAGACACAGAAGCCGTTCAATTATTTTCAGGAGCACTCACAAGTGGTTTGATTTTAATGATTTTCTTTTCAATCGTACTTGGAGGAATTTATAAAAAGATTGAAATTTTTGATGGTTTTATTGAAGGTGCTAAAGGTGGTTTTGAAACGGCCGTTCGTATCATTCCATATATGGTTGGTATGTTGGTAGCGATTTCAATGTTGCGTTCTAGTGGTGCATTTGATGCATTAATTGGAAGTATAAAATCACTGTTGGTAATGTGTGGATCAGATACAAAATTTGTTGATGCTATGCCAACAGCTTTGATTAAGCCATTCAGTGGTGGTGGCGCGCGCGGCATGATGGTAGATACCATGAAAACGTTTGGACCCGATTCTTTTGCGGGAAGGTTATCCTGTATTTTACAAGGATCATCAGATACTACTTTTTATGTTATAGCCGTTTATTTTGGCAGCGTTGCCATTAAAGATACCCGTTATACCATATGGTCCATGTTGTTGGCAGATTTAATTGGGGTTTCTACAGCTGTTGGGATGGCTTATCTGTTTTTTGGTTAATTGAACCTATTCTTCATCCTTGAATTCTATTTTGTTTTGTGCAAAAAGAGATGCTAATTCCCTTGCGGAGTAAATCTTCTTGTTGTATTTATTTCCAATTAATATAATTGTTGCATCTTCTTTTATTAGACGCATAAAGACGGCATTATTTCCATGCCACCACCCATTGTGATAGATGATTTTATAGCCATCTGGATAGTTGAACATTCTCCAACCTAAACCATAATTTCTTATCCCTTCTTTTTCATTGCTATAAGGTTCATATGCTTGTTGCAGCATCGAGTCGTTCAAATATTGTTTGCTTGATAATAGCCTGTCCCATTTTAATAAATCTTCTGGTGTAGAAAAAACGTTTTTATCGCCTACTACTTTGTCTAAATTAATAAATGCAGCTTGTTTTCCTTTAGCATCAAAACTAGGATTGGTTTTTGATGAATCTGCATCCGTGTATACAAAACTGTGTTTCATTTCCAGCGGATTGAAAATTGTTTTTTTTAGATGATAAGCGAAAGTTGTTTGAGTGATTTTTTCAATTAATAAAGCCAACAATACATAATTGGTGTTACAATATGTAAATTTCCGATTGGGGGATTCTATTTTTTTAAATTTACTTTTTTGTTGAACTAAAGTATTTAATACGTCTTGATTTGTAACTGTTTTGTTTTTCCAGCCCATTTCATCCATAAAATATACATAATTGGGCAATCCACTTCTGTGATTTAATAATGTTCTAATGGTTACACCAGGGTAATTGAATTGATTGAAATATTTAGAAAAAGGGTCGTCTAGATTTAATAAATGATCTTGACACAATTTTAAAATAGCCATAGCTGTAAATGTTTTACTAACAGATGCAATATGAAGTGGTGTTAGATTATTTATGGATTCATCATTGTTTAGATGAACTTTCCCTTCATATTTTTCAAAAATCACATTTCCATGTTGTGCGATTAAAACACCGCCACTAAAACCTGACTTTTTTAAAACGGTATCATACCAATTTGTACAAGCCAATTGGATGTTTTTTTTTAGAATCGTATCCATTTGAACTTCATTTGGAATCAGGTATTTTGTTTTACTACTTTCGCTATTGCCTATTTTGCAAGCAAAAAGAAATAATCCTGATAAAATAATTACAAAACATCTATTTTTCAAATTCATCCTAAAGAGATTAAGCATAAAAAATGTTATTCAATATCTTTGCACAAATTAAGAACTTAAATTATGGCTATGAAAAATAATACCAGTTATCCTAAAGAAAAAATCAATATTTTATTTTTAGAAAACATTAATGTAACAGCTGTTGAAAAGTTTAATTCAGCAGGGTATTTTAATGTAAAAAAAATTTCTGGGGCATTAAGTGAAGCAGAGTTGATAAAAGAAATCAAACAAGTACATATTTTAGGCATTAGAAGTAAAACCCTGATAACTGAAAATGTTTTGAATGCGGCAACTAAACTACAAGCAATTGGTTGTTTTTGTATTGGTGTAAATCAAGTTGATATTAAAGCCGCAACCCATTTGGGTATTGCTGTATTTAACGCACCTTATAGCAATACAAGAAGTGTAGCCGAATTGGTTATTGGCGCTTCGATAATGTTGGTTCGAAAAATAATAGATAAAAATAAAGCAGCACATGAAGGCATTTGGTTAAAAGATGCAACAGGATCTCATGAACTCAGGGGAAAAACAATTGGAATTATTGGTTATGGAAATATTGGAAGCCAAGTGAGTGTGCTTTCTGAGGCGCTTGGAATGAAAGTTTTATTTTATGATGTTGAAACCAAGTTGCCATTAGGTAATGCTACTGATAGCAAAACGTTGAAAGATTTAATGATGCATAGCGATGTGATTACCCTGCATGTGCCAGAATTAATAACAACTAAAAATATAATCAACAAATCAAATCTAAAATTCTGTAAAAAAGGAGCTGTATTAATCAATTATTCTAGAGGAGAAGTGATTGATATTAATGCTCTTAAATCTGCTTTGGAATCCGGTCAACTTGGGGGTGCTGCAATTGATGTGTTTCCAATAGAACCTGAGAAAAATGGAGATATTTTTTCTACTCCGCTTCAAGGATTATCTAATGTTATTTTAACCCCACATATTGGAGGAAGCACTCAAGAAGCACAAGGTAATATTGGTGTTGATGTTAGTTCAAAGCTATTCAACTACCTCGAAAAAGGAATTAGTACTGGATCTCACACCGTTCCGCCATTGGCTCTTCCTCCGCAAGAAGGAACACACCGCATTTTGCATATCCATAACAATGTTCCTGGCGTATTGAGTCAGATCAATGCAACCTTAAGTAAAAACAACATTAATATTGTAAGTCAATATTTAAAAACCAATGATGAAATAGGTTATGCCGTATTGGATTTAGACAAAAATTTAAGTAAAAACGCATTGGCATTACTGAAACAAGTGAAGAACACAATTAAGGTGAGAATGCTCTATTGATTGCTTTTCGACTTAAAATAAAACCACCTCAAACAACGTTTTTTATTACATTTGGTAAATATTTCTCTTGCGATATGAAATTGATTTGTACTTTCTTTTTGTGTTTGCTGTATAAATTTTCATGTGCACAATTGGTTATCATAAATGGGAATTCAAATACCAGCAATTCAACATTAATTGGACAAAATTATTACCATGTTTCAGAGTCTATTTACTTAAATGCTGAAATTGGTAACTCAAACTTTTTGTCAAATTCTACTGCAATTAATGTTGTTTCTTTCGATTTTTCTCAAATTGGCACACCATCAATAATTAATAATTTCAAAATTTGGATGAAGAATATTTCATCTACTGTTTCTGCGTTTTCTAATGGAACGTATACTACTACCGGTTACACATTGGTTTTTAATGGCTCATTCAATGCAGGTATGGTTGGCTGGAACGAAATCAAATTATCAACTCCTTTTGTTAGAACAGCAGGGTCCAATTTGCAGATACTCGTAGAAAGATTAGATGGTGTTTTGCATACAGCTAATATTGGGTTTACCAATGGGTTTATTGCTTCAACAGCCAACGGAAATGCTAACAGTTTCTCTGCTTTTTCTTCAAGAAGATACAATGGAGCAAATTCGCCAATTTCAACCACAAGTCTATCTGTTACTGCATTTCGCCCGACAATTTTATTGAGTCACAAGTCTAATTATGATATTGCAGTAAGAGAGATTATTCATCCTACGATTTCATGTTATACTAGTTTTAAGGACATTCAAGTTCGAGTGGCTAATTTAGGAACGGATACCATTTTTCAAAATCAAGCAAGCATTACTTTAAAAACAGGAGGTGCTAATCGAAATGATCTTACGTTGAACAATCCCAATATTTTACTTCCAGGCGATTCCGGCTTAATTACTTTTTATAACGTCAATTTAAGTAATGCAGGAAATAATTTTGATACTTGTATTGTTTTTAAATCAGGTGATATCATTAATAGCAACGATACCATTTTTTCAAATACAATTACATCTTCATCAATTAGTACTTTTCCAATTGTTGAGGATGTAGAATCTATTCCAGTTGCGATTAGTTTTTCAGAAATAGTTCAAGGAAATCGTCAGCTTTGGTCTATTCAAAATGGGAACTACACTAATGCGGATCAAACAATACCGCTCACGCCTCGTGCATTAGGAAATAATTATTTTTTGTTTGATGCATATAGTGGTAGCAGTTCTGTAGGGACAATCAGCAGACTTTACAGTAAATGCATCAGTTTGCCAAGATTAACACCAACAGTGACATCAAGAAATATCAGTTTTAGTTTTTGGATGAGTCATGATAATATCAATTTTACAGCAAATGATAGTTTGTATGTAGTAGTATCTACTAATCAAGGATTAACTTGGAATAGATTGTTGGGTTTGCAACGTTCGGATGAATTATTGACAGGGCCCACATGGTTGAAAGATTCTGTTGATTTGTCTATCTATGCAGGACAAACGATACAACTTGGTTTTGAAGGAATAAGTTATTATGGAAATGCTTTTGGATTGGATGATATTTCATTAACAGTTGATCCTAATTGTAATAATCCAGTTATTGTCTTTGCAGGAAATAATGCATCTATATGTTCTAATAAAACTTTTACATTAAGCGCTGGTAATCCTTCTATTGGAGGATCTGCTACCTCTGCTATTTGGAAAACTTCAGGAACGGGTACATTTTTGAATGGCAATAATTTTGGTACAGCATTGTCATACCAACCATCAGCAACAGATTCCATTTTGGGCAATGTAAATATCTCTTTGGTTTCAAATGGCTTGTCTAATGTTACCTGTGAAAATGATAGCGCTAGTTTTAATTTAGTCATAAATCCAATTCGTGTAATACCACAATATGCTTCATCTTGCTTGAGTTATGTATGGCAAGGACAAACTTTCACCTCAAGTGGAATTTATACATGGACTGGAACAAATTCAAAAGGTTGCGATTCCTCTATTCGATTGTATTTAACCATCAATACACCAACATCATCAACAACCAATATTGCTGAATGTTATGGATACAATTGGAACGGAGTGTCTTATTCAAATTCTGGTTCTTACACTTTTCACACAATCAATTCAAAAGGTTGCGATTCAACGGCATATTTAAATTTAACCATCAATGCACCAACATCTTCAATAATAAATATTACAAGATGTTATGCATATAATTGGAACGGAACAACGTATCCCAATTCGGGCACATATTCTTTTCTTACTACAAATTCAAAAGGTTGCGATTCAACTGCATTTTTAAATTTAACCATAAATGCATCAACAACATCATCAACTAATTTTACAAGATGTAATGCTTATAATTGGAATGGAATAACGTATTCTAATTCGGGCACATATTCTTTTCTTACTACAAATGCAAAAGGTTGCGATTCAACTGCATATTTATTTTTAACCATAAACACGCCTACAACATCAACAACCAATATTGCTCAATGTTATGGCTATAATTGGAACGGAGTGTGGTATTCCAATTCGGGTACTTATTCTTTTAATACTACCAATGCAAAAGGTTGCGATTCAACAGCGGTTTTAAATTTAACCATTAATAATGCCTCAACTAAAAATATAAATGTTACCCATTGCGGAAATTATTTTTGGAACGGCATTACGTACACAACGAGCGGCACGTATTCTTATACAACAAATAACAGTTTGGGTTGCGACTCATTTTCCGTACTAACATTGCAAATAAATAATTGTATAAATGAATTAAATGTAAAAGTATTTCTAGAAGGACATTATCAAGGCGAGAATTTAATGACTCCATTTTTGTTCAATATCGGATTAAATGATAGTTCAAATGCTTGCGATAGTATCGAAATTTGTTTGTGGAGCGTGAATCAATTGAATAATGAAAGCGCCAGTTTTAGAGATAAGGCCATTTTGAAAACAAATGGAATGGCACATTTTCTTTTGCCTTCTGATTTGACAGGTGATTATTATATTGCGTTAAAGCATAGAAATAGTATTGAAATATGGAGTGCTCAACCTGTTTCTTTTCCTACATTCAATTTACATGATTTCAGCTTGTCAAATAACACATTTACTGATGGATTTAATAGTTCGCAAAAATTGATGCCAGACGGCAATTACGCAATGTACTGTGGTGATGTTAATCAGGATGGAACGATTGATATTTTTGATCAGCAAAATTTAGAAAATGCAGTATTGTTTTTTGATTTTGGCTATTTATTAAATGATTGTAATGCAGATGGGGTGGAAGATATATTTGATATGCAGATTATTGAAAACAATACAAGTTTATATCTGTATTATGCAAGACCATATTAAAATTTAAATAGAATAATTTAAAAAAAACAAAGTGGACATCAGTTTAAATAAATACATAAGTGATTCGGGGTTTTGTAGTAGGCGAGAAGCGGATAAGTATATTGATGATTGCAGGGTTACGATAAATGGAAAGGATGCCATCAAAGGCAACCGCGTTTCTGAAGGAGATGATGTACGTGTTGATGGTGAGCCCGTTAGAAAAAAGAAATCATCAATTTATATTGCTTTTAATAAACCGAAAGGAATAACCTGTACAACAGATCAAAAAGACAAAACGAATATTATTGATTTTATAAATCACAAATCTAGGATTTTCCCGATTGGACGGCTTGATAAACTCTCAGATGGGTTGATATTTTTAACCAATGATGGAGATATGGTGAACAAAATTTTGCGTGTTGGCAATGGACATGAAAAAGAATATGTAGTAGTAGTAGATAAACCCATAACGACTGATTTTATCACTCAAATGCGTAATGGCATTTTTATATTGGGAACCAAAACAAATAAATGCTTTGTAAAGCAAGAAGGAGATAAAAAATTTAGAATCATTCTTACCCAAGGGCTAAATCGTCAAATTCGTAGAATGTGCGAAACCCTTAATTATAAAGTAACCGCATTAACTCGGGTCCGTATTATGAACTTTACCTTGTCAAATATTGCACCAGGTAAATGGCGATATTTTTCTTCAGATGAAATTTCATCACTACATGAGCTTTTAAAAAACAGTAAAAAAAGTGTTGGTGATGATGGTATGGGAGAATAAAAAAAATTCAACTATATTTTATTTTATTATTTTTTTCATACATTTGTTTTTCCTATATTATTTTATCCGATATTTTGATGAGAAATCATTTTTTCTAATAAATGATTTTAATGATGGTTAGTGTTGTGCATGAACAGATAAAACGAAATTCTATACTTTTTTGGTATGGAGTTCTAAATTTTGTGTTGTTGTTTTTTTGTATTGGCTTGTCCTTATTTGATGATACACAAGTATTAGGTCAAAATGCTTGGTTAAATCCAATGAAATATTATTTCTCAATTGGAATTTTCATTTGGAGTATGGGTTGGTATTTATATTATCTAAATAATGTATTTCAAAGAAATGTTTTAATTTGGGGTTTTTTACTTACAACATTTATTCAAACTTCAATTGTTTTATTACAATCTATTCGAGGCGTTTCTTATTTTTACAATTATAATACACCCTTTGATAAACTGGTATTTGGTTTCCAAACGGTCAGCCAAATTGTATTTTTTATATTAATGCTTGTAACCACCTGTATTTTTTATTTTCAAAAGAAAAATTCAAAAAGTCAACATTACACTTGGGGCATTCGAATGGGGATGATTATATTCTTAATTGGCTTGTTTATAGGTGTTTATATGATGTTGGTTTATGGCAATAATGAAAGCATCTTTGGAAGTAATATTTTAAATAAAAAGCATGGCAATTTAAAAATACCGTTCTTTTTAGGGATTCACGGACTTCAAATCATTCCATTATTAAGTTATTATTTCTTTCAAAATAAGAAGCAAGTAATGAGTTTTACTTTACTTTATTTTATAATGATGGTGGTTTTTTTATTTATGGCTTTTATTAACCTTAAAATATTTTAGTTCATCATTAAGATATTTACACTTCTTTGTAAAATATTAAATGCAATTTCTGCCATTAGATTTTCTTTATCTAGCGTTGGGTTTACTTCAGTAATTTCAAAACAACATACTTTTCTGTTTTGCATAAACTTACTGATCAAATCTTCGGCTTCTCTTTCACGAAGGCCATTTCCAACTGGTGTTCCTGTTCCTCTGGAAATACTCGAATCTAAACTGTCTACGTCAAAACTTACATAAATATCTGTGCAATCGCTTAAGT
>CALQKL020000074.1 GCA_943331145.2 Chitinophaga pinensis | reverse complement strand
TCCCAGAAGCGAACAAACCCATTGCTAATGTTGGCGAAGCTTGTTTTGCAAGTAGTGGTACAAACATCAGAAGATTAAATAAACAAGAAGCGGTTTTCGTTTCGGGTGGTTTAACCTCCAGCATTTTTATCCGCGATAAAAAAATAAAACTGCCCATTATTCAGGGACAAGAATCAACTGGCGCTAATTCCATTGCAGTAAAAGATAAAAATACGTTTATGGTTGTGGGAGGTGATTTTAATTTTAAAGACAGCTCGAATCAAAATTTTGCTTTGACTTCTGATGCAGGCGCTAATTGGGTTTCATCTATTGAACCACCCCACGGCTACCGCAGTTGTGTTGAGTTTATAAAAGATAAAACTTGGATAACCTGCGGATTAAATGGCGTAGATATCACCAACGACAATGGCCAGCATTTTACTTGCATTTCTAACACAGGATTTCATGTTTGCCGAAAAGCAAAAAAAGGAAATGCGGTTTATTTCGCTGGTGGAAATGGACGAATTGGGAAATTGATTTATTGATTTTTATTTAATCAATTTAAATACTTTTCTTGATTTTTCATCACCATATAAAACTTCAACCAAATAGAAACCTTTAGCCACATTGTTTAGATTCAATTCAAATAAATTATTTCCGCGCAAAGCTTCTAACCTATTCACTTTCAAAAATTGACCGATGCTAGTGTAGAAACGAATTTCCAACGGCATTTTTTGATTTGCTTTAATGAATAAAATCGGTGCTGATCCTACATTATTTCTGATTCCAATTTCGGTATTGTATTGAATGATTGAACTGTCAAATCTCACTTCTGTTGTAAATTGAGTTTGGGTAGAACATCTTCCATAATGATAATTGTATTGCAATTGATGTAACCCAATTCCTGCCAATTGTGGATTAAACGTATTTCCTAAAACCCCATCTCCTGTTAACACACCTCCAGGCGGATTTAAAATGGCAAGCGCTGGATTATCGGTATGTAAATACAATGGATCAATTCCAGAAATAGATGGTGTAACATTTGGTGCAACAACAGCTGTTATGGATAAACGCGCGCCGTTATTACATGTTTGTGGAATATTTTCAACCTGCCAATTATAAAAATAAGGATATACACTATCTCCTTTTGACGAACCAATAATATTCATCAAAGCGTTTATTTTAAAAGGAAATCCAACATTATTTGTAGTTATATTTGAATAGAGATTGCTAATGCCTTGTGTGTTACTCAATCCCAATTGATGATTCAAACCAGAAGGAACATAAAAATTCAATTCTACTTCCTGAAATCCATCACGTAAAATAACAGGTTTTTCAACAATGGTTTTTCCATAAATATTTCGGAGTTGGATATACCTTACCCCCGCCCCATTTGCATAAACACTTACTTTATTTAATTTAAAAGGAAGGAAAGCATTAAAAATCAAATAATCTTCTGCATTATGCGTATAATCACCATTTGAAGTAATTTGATTTCTATAAGCACCAACAGAATCTGCATTATATGGCGGTTGATCGGCAACATAAAATGTTTGTGATACATTAAGCGTACCTGTTTGAAAGGTATTGCCTACGTGCAACAAATCTCCACCTATTGGCGCGTTGTACCAATGCGCATTTCCACTTGCATATAAATTTGCTGTAGAACCTGAACATACGGTGTCTGCCATAATAGATTCGGGATATGAACTCGCTCCTGCTGAAAATATATCTAAAGTATCACTAGTGGCAATTCCACATGGTGTTAACGCTTCTACCCAATACCTTCCTGGTTGACTAATGGTTATGTCTTGTGTTGTTTGCCCAGTACTCCACATATATCTTGAAGCACCACTTGCATGAAGTTTCAAGCTATCCCCATTACAAATTACATTTCCTTTTTCGCTAAAAATATATGCATACGGATTTGTGTTTGAAGGTCTTTGTTTGGTGAGTACCGTTTTTGCAGATAGCCAATTGTTATTTTCATTCATTTCAAGAAAATGATTATCCGGATCAATTTGAATCATCGCATAGTATTCGCCGTTACAAGTTTCGTAAGGAATTTTCACAAAACTTTCATCTAAATATTGTCCATAAATATCTACTTTACCTACACTAATTCCTTGAATTAAATTTCCGCAATTATAACCGCCACCTAGTCCGTAATTTCTTACATTGGTATTGTTCAATACATTGCCCAAATCATCTACACAATCACCCAAAGCCCCTGTACATGTGGTTAAATCAATCAAACAAAAACTCACTTTGATGCCGCTATTTACTATTGGCCATTTTAAAGTATCTGCAACCGAATTGTCTTTTAACCTTAATGTATAAAGTCCCCAACTATCAATATGAATATGTCCATGAGCTGGATGATATTGCATATAACCAGCAGGTCGTAAAAGATATTCGAAATGATCATTTACTTTATGATAAATGCGTTGATTGATTAATCGTTTTGGGAAACTTCCATCCGGACATAAAAAAGAACCAGATGGGAAAAAGTTTCGAAGCGTGTCGGTGCCGCAGATATAATCATTGGTAGGCATAATTTCCATTGGACCAAAACCTACATTGGGTGTTGAAACATCTAATCGAATTAAACCTTTATTTACCCCATTGATTAATTGATTGTATTCTGTCCACCCCCTTGTGGCATTCAACGTTCTTTTACCAGCCAAAATATCGGGAAGTAAATAACAATCGGTAGAACTTTCATCAGGACATCCACAACCTGAAGCATTTCCATTGTTACAAATTGCTGAGGTTTGTACGCAGATATTAAACGTTCCATTATTGTCATTTCCATATTCCCAAAAACGCAGATACACTGTACTTCCTGGTGTTAATCCTGTTGCAGAAATAAAAGGCATCAAGCCATTAGGACCGCCATCATCATCACATGCTATCTCTGTAAGTGAATTACAACTGCCGCTGTATAATGCCATGACTCCATCCAACATTTCTGCAACATTGGATGTAATGTTTAAACCGCCTGAAGGTGGAACAATTATTTTAAACCATACATCACCTCCCGCGAAAGTGCCGCCACAACTGGGATTGGGGTCAGTAGCAGATTCTGTAGCATTTAAATTAGTAAATTGATTATATACGCAATTCGATTGAGCAGTAAGCAAAATGGCATTGCTGCATAAATCATTTGCTGGCGCTTGAGCTTGTGTACTTAGACCATAAAAAAGCGTAAGTATATTTAAAAGAAAAAAGATTTTTCCAATGTAAATTTTCATCATGATTTTTTATTTATGATAAAAGATATGATAAAAAAGTAAACTTGTAAAATTCAATATCTTTTTAATTCAAACTTCTAAAATCAACAGGCACCAATTTACTTACACCAGCTTCTTGCATTGTAACACCATAAATTACATCCACAGCACTCATTGTCATTTTATTGTGCGTTACAATGATAAACTGAGAGTTTTCACTGAACTGTTTAATCATGTTTGTAAACTTACCTACATTGGCATCATCCAAAGGCGCATCCACCTCATCTAAAATACAGAAAGGCGCGGGTTTGATCAGGTAAATAGCGAACAATAGTGCTGTTGCGGTGAGGGTTTTTTCTCCCCCACTCAACTGCCCAATGCTACTCGGACGTTTACCTTTTGGTTTAGCCACAATATCAATTCCAGTTTCAGATAAATTTTCTGGATCAACCAACACCATGTCTGCAGTATCTTCTTCTGTAAATAATGCCTTAAATACTTTTTGGAAATTCTCTCTGGTTTTATTGAAAGTTTCCAAGAATTGCTGATTGGCAGTCGCTTCCACTTCTTGAATGGTTTGCAACAAACTATCTTTTGCCGTTACTAAGTCATTCTTTTGTTCAAGAATGAATTCGTAACGTTTTTTCATTTCCGTGTACGCCTCAATTGCAGTTGGATTTACTTCGCCCATATTTTCGAGGCGTTTTTTCATCCTTTCATTTTTTTCCTGCAATTCATTAAGCGGCGTTTGGGTTGTTCTTGGCTCGTCGATAATCGCATCTAAATCTATTCTAAACTCAACGTGTAATCGCTCTTTCATTCCAGCCAATTGCAACTTCAACTCGGTTAATCGATCTTTGATTTCATTCAATAAAGTATCAATGCCTTCTTTGGTTTTTTGTTTAGAACGCAATTCACTTTCTTTTTCAGCAAGCATATTTCTAATGTTGTAGTATGCTTGATCCGCTATATTCAAATTCTTTTCTGCTTCGTCTTTATTTTGCATCAAAGAAACCAAATCAGTTTCAATTTGCTTTAACTCTAAATCCGTTGTTTCTATATTTCCAATTACTTCCGAAAGTTGTGTATTGCTAGCATCTACTTGAGCGACCAAATCCGATAATTGATTTGTTTTAAATTCAAGCTCTTGCTGGTTGGACGCAATTTTACTTTGTTGACGCGTTAGTTGAAGATTTCCTTCATTAAACGCATTGTTTGAAGCATTGTATTCTTTTTCTGCATTTGAATATTCAGATTCAATCAACACAATTTTTTGTTGCATTTCCTCCAAAGCATTATTAAATGCAGCCAACTCAATACGGGTTTGTGCAATAGCGTCCTGATTGGTTTGCAAGTTTGTATTTAAATCATTAATCCTTCCCTCTGCAATTCCATTTTGATGAATTAAATTTTCCAGTTTATTTTGAATCGCAAAAATCTGATTGTTTAATCCGTTAATATCTTGTTGCGCTTGCTTGATCGCTTGCTCCTTCAACTGATTATTGAAAGTAATTACTTCATTGTGTTTGAGTTGAATATTCTCTTTTATTGCTGCAACAATCTTTGTTTGCGCTTCAATATCAACAACAAGCTTTTCTAAATTTTTTGCACGTCCAATTTTTTTACCTTCAAACAAACCTACGCTACCACCTGTAAGTGCATATTTACCTTTAACGTACTTTCCTGTTTTTTCTAAAATTATCGCTTCTGAATTGTCGTTCAGCGCTTCTTCATTATCTGCGATAAATACATTGCCCAATAAATTTTGAGCAAGTGCTGCATATTTAGTATCTACCTCAATGACGTCCATTGCCTTGATGGTATCTTTTGGCTGAGCGCCAGAAGTTGAAGTTTGAAATTTATCCAACATGAAGAAATTCGCCTTGCCTTTTTTGTTTGCATCCAATAAATGCACAGCTTGCAAAGCTTCTTCTAAATTATTAACCACGTAATAATTCAAATATGGATCCAATACATTTTCAACGGCTGCTCTGTAATCTGCCTTTACATAAATAATATCCGAAAGCAATGGTGCGGTATGATTCCAGCCTGTATTTTTATGCAAAAACTTTACACTTTCAGGATAACCTTCCAATGAATCCACTAAACTTTTTAAAAGGTCGTGTTCATTTTTTTTCGCATCTAATTTTCTATTTTCATCTGCTAAGTTGCTTCTCAATCCTTCGAGCACGCTTTGTGTTTGAAAAATTTGTTCTTTAGCAAACTCATGCGCTTCTTGTAATTTTTGCAATTCAGCTTGACTATCTTGAAGCGCTTTTTCTTTTTGTATTTTATCTTCTTCTAATTGCTTGATTTGATTAACGCGATTGGTTTTTTCTTCCAAGAGTTGCGTTAATGAACGTTGCATGTTTTGAATGGAAGTATCTGCAATTGCTACTTTCTTTTCCGCATCAAATTGATTTCTTTGAATGGTTTGATTTTCCCTGCGCATAGCGTCTATGGCTGCACGTTGGTCGTCAAAAACTTTACGTTTATCTTCTAATGTTGATTTTAAAACAACAAGCCCATCTTCAATTTGCTTTAATTTATTTTGCTCTTCAACGATTTGATTTCCGGTAAAACTGATGCTCTCTTCCAACCCTTTTACTTGTCCTGTTGACTTCTGTAAAAATTCATCAAGCGTTGATTTTCTTTCTTTTAAATGCTGAAGTTTTTGAGTTGCAAGACCTTTTTCACTTTCTTTGGTTCTAACCAAGCTAACCATTCCATTGAAATCTTGCTGCAATTGTTGTAAAGCTTTTTCTTTATCAACGTAGCTTAATTTCTCTTGTTGAAGTGCAGCATCTTCTTTTGCGATAGCTGTTTCAAGCTCTATGCGTTTATCTACTTCTTCTTGTTGTTGTTGGTTTAAATCGCGGTAGGTAATGTTGAATCCTTCCAAAGCCGCTTTCGCCAATTCAATGCTTATTTCTTTATACTCTTTCTTTATTTCAAAATATTTCTCCGCTTTCTTTGCCTGACTTTCTAAACTTTTTAGTTGGTTATTGATTTCGAATAATAAATCTTCAATACGTGCAAGATCTTGTTCGGCAGCATCAAGTTTAAGTTTCGCTTCTTTTTTTCTGGTTTTATAGATTGTAATCCCAGCAGCTTGCTCAAGCATTTTACGTCTGCTGTTTTCTTTGTCTTTAATAATGTCATCAACCATGCCCAACTCAATGATGGCATAACTATCGGTACTAACCCCTGTATCCATAAATAAATTATGAATGTCTTTCAGGCGGCAAGACACATCATTTAGACGATATTCGCTTTCCCCACTTTTATAATATTTTCAAGAAATGGTAACAGTGCTAAATTCGGTAGGAAGTAAGTTTTTGGTATTTTCAAACGTCAAACTAACCTCTGCCAAGCCGCTTGCGCTTCTGGTTTTACTACCATTAAAAACAAGACTCTCTAGATTTTCACTTCTGAGGTTGCTGATTTTGTGTTCACCAATAACCCATCTGATGCTATCGATAATGTTGCTTTTTCCACAACCATTTGGACCAATAACGCCAGTGATACCTTCGTCGAAATGCAAAACAGTTTTGTCTGCAAAACTTTTAAATCCTTTAATTTCTAAACTCTTTAAACGCACTTTTCTATATTTTTAGGCAACAAACCTACGTGAAAATGCTTGATAATTGTAACTAAAATGTAAACATCGGGGTCGTTGTTAATAAATTCAGCACTTAATCAAATAAAAAAAGCAAAAAATAAAGATTCACTACTTTAAAACTTGAATATTTCAAATGAATGTAAAATAGAATGTTTGGTTTATCAACAGGTTATGCACATTAAAATAAGGGTTATTAACTTTTATATAAAAAAACAAAACTCATATAATTAAGATAGAACGGGCTAAATTTGCTGATAAAATTTTATAGAATGAAAAAAATCATACTGGCATGTGCTGTGTTAATGAGTATTGAAACGCAAGCACAAGTAAAAACATATACACAAGCAGTTATAAATACCACCATGAACATCATAGCTCCAGAAGAGGAAGATGTACAAAATATTGGTGGTGGAGGCGAAGGACGCGGTGGGATGAATTTTAGAAATATGATGGATGGCGAAACCTTTTTTACCACTTATTTAAAAGAAAATCTTGTAAAAACAAGCATCAAATCCGAAATGGGAAAATCAACCATTTTTAGAGACAATGAAAAAAAAATAACGACTACAATTATTGAAATGATGGGCAACAAATCTGGATTTTCTGCAACAGATGAAGAGCAAGCTGCAATGCAAAAGCAACGTGATAGTATGATGGCAGAAAGAAGAAAAAAAGATACTTCTTCAAATACAAGAAGAGAAGAGCGTGTAAAAGTGGAACCAACTACAGAGATTAATTATACAAAAGAATCTAAAAAAATTGCAGGATACAACTGTACTAAAGCTTATTTGATAACAACTAAATTTTTAGGTGTAAAAGATACGTCCACAATTTGGGTTGCAAGAGAATTCAAGTTGAACAATATTTTGCAAGTTGGTGGCATGAGTGCAATGCCTGGTATGGGAAGTATGATGGGCGGTGCATTAACCGGACTTGAAAAAGTGGAAGGGTTTGTAATGGGTTACGAAATGAAAATGCGTAGAGGAAGAGTAATGGAAGTATCGGTAACAAAAATCGAATTGGAAAAAGCGATAGACAACAAAGAATTTGAATTGCCCAAAGGCATTGAAATAAAGCCAATGAAAGAGATGCAAAACATGTTTGGTGGAGGTCGTGGTGGTATGAGAATACCAAGAGATTAATTATAAGTACACATCTTCAATTAATTTTATTTTCATTTGAGGATAAAGCGTGATGGCTAAAATATCAAACTGAATCCGCTTCCATTGTGGATTTAAGTATAAATATTCTTCGGCAGCTTGGGTTAAAAATCTGAACTTTTTTGGAGTCACTTCATCTTCTGGAAATCCAAATGTATTAGTAGATTTCGTTTTTACTTCTATAAAATGCAGTATACCATTTTTGGTTGCGATAATATCAATTTCCCAATGTTTATGCCGCCAATTGGTGTGCAACATTTGATATTGCATTCCCGCTAAATACTCAACAGAAATTGACTCCCCTGTTTTGCCTGTTTCTATATGTTTTGTCATAACCAAAATTACCAAAACACTCTTTCCACATAATGAGGATAAAACGGTAAAAACTTATTGAAAAAACATGTCTTGATTTACCTATTTTTGTAAAAATTACCATAAGCATGAATCAAAATAAAACAACTTTCATCATCGGATTGAGTTTAATCGTATTGGCTGCAACAATGAAAGTAGCTTCATTTCCGCATAGTATTAATCCAATTATAGCCATTTCATTATTTAGTGGCGTATTAATTAAAGATAGAAAATGGGCTTTTGCCATTCCTGTTCTTGCGATGTTTGTTTCTGATTTAATGTTGGAAGTTTTTAATATCGCTCCAGGATTTTACGGACTTGGGCAAATAGGTAATTACGCTTCATTATTATTTGTAACTGTTCTTGGGCTTACCATGAAAAAGATAAATTTAATTTCAGTAGCAGGTTATTCTATTGCATCTTCAATTGTATTCTTTTTCTTAAGTAATACAAATTGTTTCTTGTTTGATAATTTATCTACTTACGGCTCAGGCCTTCACGGATGGACGAATTGCTTAGCAGCAGGTTTACCATTTTTAAGAAATGGTATGGCTACAGATTTATGTTTCAGTGTTTTATTATTTGGAACTTATGTTGTGTACACAAAATTTGCAGGAAAGAAGCAATTGGCTTAATTATATTGCCTTTCTACAGATAAGAACAAATGCTTAAAACCATTTTCAAAATCCCCCCATTTTACACCTACGGTTGAAACCGTGGGCTAATAAAAAAATGTCAGATTTATCTTACCT
>CALQKL020000073.1 GCA_943331145.2 Chitinophaga pinensis | reverse complement strand
ATAATGATTCGTTTGAAAATATTGAATCTTCAAATTATATTATGCTGTTTCTTCTTCTAATTCAGTAAACAATTTTGCTGCTTTTTCAGTCAACACCAACAAATTTGCATTTAAAATATCATATGTATTCATGTCGCTCAAGACTGATCCATCAATACCAGGTACGTTTCTTAAGCTCTTGTACATTACATCATCATATTCAGGAATAACAAATAATGCTTTGTTTTTTCCAATGTTTAATGACTTAATGATACCTGCAAATGATTTTGTTTTTGGTGTATCTAATGTTACATCTTCCATTACAACAATTGCATTTTCTTTTGCTTTATAAGCCAATGCGCTCATTTTAGCCAAATCCTTTACTTTACGATTCAATTTAGTTTCGTAACGATGCGGTTTTGGTCCGAAGATAGTACCACCACCTTTATATAATGGGTTACGCAAGTTACCTTTACGTGCACCACCTGTACCTTTTTGTTTGTGTAATTTTTTAGAAGAACCTTTAACTTCCATACGTGTTTTAACTTTATGCGTACCTTGACGTTGAGCGCCTTGGTATTGCTTAACAGCTAAATATATTACGTGATCGTTTGGCTCGATTCCAAAGATTTCTTCCGGAAGTTCAATTGTTCTACCGGTTTTTTCTCCATTTATGTTTATAATATCTACTTGCATTGCTTGATTATTTAATCGCTGAAAAAATCTGAATTATTTATTATTTCTGAATAAGTACAATTGATCCGTTGTGACCAGGAACTGACCCGCTAACTAAGATGTAGTTTTTTTCAGCAAATATTTTAACTACTTTCAAACCTTTCATTTTAACTCTATCGCCTCCCATTCTTCCGGCCATACGCATTCCTTTAAATACACGACTCGCATCAGATGAGTTACCAATAGAACCTGGAGCTCTTTGACGATCGTGCTGTCCATGAGATTGTTCTCCAACACCACTAAATCCGTGACGTTTAACAACACCTTGGAAACCCTTTCCTTTGGTAGTACCCACTACTTCGATTTTATCTCCTTCCGAAAATATATCTACTGTAATTGATTCACCAACATTTTGGCTCATTTCGCTATCGCGTATTTCTTTTACGAATCTTTTTGGAGCTGTATTAGATTTTGAGAAATGATTAATTTCTGCTTTAGTGGAGTGCTTTTCCTTTTTATCGCCGAATGCGATTTGAAGTGCATTGTAACCGTCTGTCTCAACGGTTTTCTTTTGTGTTACGATACATGGACCTGCTTCGATAATCGTAACGGCAGTTTGTTTGCCTGTTGAGTCGAAGATGCTGGTCATGCCAACTTTCTTTCCAATAATACTTTTCATTGTATTCTTATTTTATGCCCAGCGGTCTCTCCGTTGAAGTGAGACATAGACGTTCATGTTTTTTATTTTTTAAGATCTTACTTAGTGCCTCTCCTGTTTTCAGGAAGGTTCATCAAGCTTTTATCTCAACATCCACACCACTTGGTAAATCTAATTTACTCAAAGCATCAACCGTACGGCTTGTACTGGTGTAAATGTCTAACAATCTTTTGTGCGTACACAATTGAAATTGCTCACGCGCTTTTTTATTTACGTGTGGCGAACGCAATACCGTAAATATTTTTTTGTGTGTAGGTAAAGGAATAGGACCTGTAACTACTGCACCTGTACTGCGAACAGTTTTTACGATTTTTTCTGCTGACTTGTCAACTAAGTTGTGATCGTAAGACTGTAATTTTATTCTGATTCGTTGTGACATATAAAAAGAACTTTTAAAAATCCGTTTTTTAATTTGGAGTGCGAAGGTAAGGGTAGTTTTTTTATCAGCAAAGTAATTTTTAAATTATTTTCAATTTTCTTTAAAATATTTTTTGAGATATACTTAAAAGGTAAAAAGTAAAAAGTAAAAATTAAAAAATAGACGGGACAATTTTGACTTTTAAATTTTAAATTTTTACTTTATATACTACTTAAAAAGCATCAAAACATGTAACTTTGCGTGCATTATGGAAAAAATTATAATCCTTGATTTTGGTTCACAGTATACCCAATTGATTGCCCGTGTTGTTAGAGAATTTTCTGTTTTTTGTGAAATTATCCCATTCAATAAGCCAATAAACTTCGGCGAAAATATAAGAGGTGTGATTCTCTCGGGGTCTCCTTGTTCAGTTAATGAGGCAAATGCTCCAAGTGTTGACATAAAGTCTATTGCAGACAAAGTTCCCGTTCTTGGCATTTGTTATGGTGCTCAATTAACCGCAAAATCCTTTGGAGGATTAGTTGAGAAAAGTGATAAAAGAGAATATGGACGTGCAAATTTAAATCTACAATTATCAGATGTTTTTTTAAATGATATACCAACCGTTTCACAAGTTTGGATGAGCCATAGTGATACCATTAAGCAACTTCCAGATGGTTTTTCACTTTTGGGAACAACCGAAAGCATTCCTGTTGCGGCATTTAAAAGTGGCGCCAATACGGCCTCCTACCCTATTTATGGGCTTCAGTTTCATCCTGAAGTGTATCATTCTACAGAAGGAAAAAAAATAATTTCTAACTTTTTGATTAAAATATGTAATTGCAGTCAGAGCTGGACTTCTGCTCATTTTATTACAGAAACCGTTAACACCCTAAAAGAAATGCTGGGTGATAGCAAAGTGGTAATGGGATTAAGTGGTGGTGTAGATAGCACTGTTGCTGCTACATTAATACACAAAGCCATTGGCGAAAATCTTTACGGCATTTTTGTAGATAATGGACTTTTACGTAAGAATGAATTCAATGAAGTTCTTGATATATACAAACAACTGGGTTTAAATGTAAAGGGCGTTGACGCAAGAGAACATTTTTACACAAAGCTTGCTGGAAAAACACTTCCAGAAGATAAAAGAAAAGCTATAGGCGCTGCATTTATCGAAATATTTGATCGGGAATCTAACCTTTTGACCGATATCAGTTTTTTAGGACAAGGAACGATTTACCCAGATGTAATTGAATCTGCTTCTGTTCATGGCCCATCAGTTACCATTAAATCGCATCATAATGTTGGTGGTTTACCTGATACGATGAAATTAAAATTGGTTGAGCCACTGAGGTCTTTGTTTAAAGATGAAGTAAGAAAAATTGGTGCTGAACTTGGGATTCCAGCAGATTTATTAAACAGACACCCTTTCCCTGGTCCTGGACTTGGCATTAGAATACTTGGAGAAATAACCGAAGAAAAAGTGTTGCTTTTACAAAATGCAGATGCTGTTTTTACGAATCAATTGAAGCAAACAGGAAACTACAATAAAGTTTGGCAAGCAGGTGCCATTTTATTGCCTGTTAAAAGTGTCGGTGTTATGGGAGATGAAAGAACTTATGAATACACCATTGCGTTACGTGCGGTAACTTCTGTTGATGGAATGACAGCGGATTGGGCGCATTTGCCTTATGAATTCCTCGCGGATGTTTCAAATGAAATCATTAATCAAGTCAAGGGTATTAATCGCGTAGTTTATGATATTAGCAGCAAACCTCCGGCTACTATAGAATGGGAGTAATTGGATTTATATTTTACTGGAAAAATAAAATATCATATAAAAAAGTAATTGTTTTAGATTTACGTACCCAACTTTAAATGCACATTATATACATGAATAGATTTTATTACATTTTTTTATTATTTTTTTGCTTTGCTTTTCAAATGGCAAATGGTCAATCTCAACCAGATTCAATAATAAAAAAGCACAAAATTGCTGTATTTTCACCCATCTATCTAGACTCTGCATTTTCTGGGAAATATTATAGATATGGAAAAAACTTTCCTCGATTTACTTTACAAGGAATTGGATTTGTTCAGGGTGCAATGATTGCTTTGGACAATTTCCCAATTGAAAATTGTCAGATTGAAACATTTTTTTACGACTCTAAATCTGACTCTGCAAGTATTCAAAAACTAATTGAAAGCAATGCTTTGGATAACATCGAAATGATAATCACTTCTGTAAAAGATCGAGAACTTAATTTATTATCAAAATTCTCTTTAAGAAAAAAAATCCCATTAATATCTGCAACTTTTCCAAATGATGGAGGGATTACACAAAATCCGTTTTTTGTTATATTAAATTCAACGCTTAAAACACATTGTGAAGCCATATTTTCTTACTTGCTGCAAATGCATGCCAATGAAAATATAATTCATATTCGTAAAACTGGAAGCCAAGAAGATAGAATTGCAAATTATTTTCAAAACATAAATAAGCCTGATAATAAATCACTGCTGAATATACAAAGTATTTCTTTAGATAGTAATTATTCTAAAGTTATAAAAGCATTAGATAGCACTCGATTAAATATTATTATTGCTGGGAGCTTGGATGAAAATTTTGCATTAGAAATTTGTAAAACCTTAAAAACCTGTGTACCTAAATATAATATACATTTGATTGGGATGCCCAATTGGGAAGGGTTTGATTTTTTTAGTCAAAAAAGCAATGCTAAATTATCTGATTTCCCTATTTATTACACGTCTCCTTATTTCAATAATAAAACAGATCTGTTTAGTTCTACTATTCAATCTGCTTATTTAAAATCATATAAAGGCACTCCTACTGAAAGTGTTTATAAAGGGTTTGAATCAATGTATGTTTTTTCGAGATTTTTAAATGAAGGCCAAAGTCTTTCAGAAATAAATTTTGAAAAGATAAGTGTGTTTTCAAATTTTAATATTGCTCCTATAAAATTAAATCGCCAATCTAGCCAAGTAGATTACTTTGAAAACAAGCATTTGTTTTTTCTAAAAAAGCAGAATGGGGTAACAAGTAGAGGTTGGTAGATGTTGGAGAGGTTTATGAGGTTTATTAGGTTTGAGAGGTTCAATACGTTCAATAAGTTCAATAAGTTCAAAAGGTTGGAAGCATTTTCCATTTATTAGCATCTTTGTTTTATAAAAAACTTCGTGTCTTTGTGCCTTCGTGTCAAAAAAATCGCGTTTACGCGCATTCGTGACTTTGTGTTTCAAATCATTTGAAAAACATCGCCAATTAAGCAGTTTTTCCGTGTTTACATCCAACCTTTTGAACTCATTAAACATCTCAAACCTCTTAAACCTCATAAACTTCTAATCCAACAAAAAAGGTCTGCCTAAAATAATTAAGCAGACCTTTTCCGATTTCAAAAACTCAATCTTATTGAATGATCATTTTTTCAACGGCTTCTTCACGAGCTGTTTTGTATTTGATCAAGTAAATTCCTGGTGTGAACTTGTTATTGATATTTAAATTCACATCTCCATTAACGCTAATTACATTGTTTGAGAATATTACTTTTCCAATTGTGTTAATCATTTGAATATTTACTTTTTCATTGGTTGATCTTCCTAATTTTAAAGCCAATTTAAAGTTTCCATTATTGGGATTTGGATAAATATTAATCTTAGCATTTGAAGTTGTATTTGTTTTGGTTGTATTTTTTGCAAACAAACCAGAAGGACACCCTGTACGTGTTAATGACACCGATTTTTGTGTACCGATTACACCGCAATTGGTTTGTCCTTTTACAATTAAACTACCTCCTGTATATCCCGTATTGAATGTAACGCTCACAATAGAACTGTCTGTGTTAGCAGATTGAATTTGTGCATTTGTAGGAAGCGTCCACCTGTAAACATCTGCGATTTGTTGAGTTGTGTTTGGTGCTGGCACAACAACTGTATAGCTAATTGAATTTCCAATACATGCGTTGTAACTAGAAGTGCTTGACGTAATATTAGTAGGTGTTGGCGTTAAAAACCTAGTCAATGTAATTGCTTTTGCAGATCCAACACCACCACAAGCTGTAACTCCTCTTACTTGTAGATTACCTCCAACAAACGAACTTCCAAATTGTAATTTCACTTGTACACTATCAGTTGTTGCTGAAACAATACTTACCCCAACAGGAAGCAACCATTTGTATGATGCTGTAGCCTCTTGACTTGCTGTAGCCGAACCTGGTAATGCTGTATAAGAAATGGTATCGCTACTACAACCTGCATAAACATTTCCTGAACGAGAAACAATATTCGAAGGTGTTGGCGATATTTTAAGCGTTGTAAATGTAGTTGACTTAACCGCACCGAAAATACCACAATTAGATTCACCCTTCACCATAATTGAACCCCCTGTAAATGATGCATCAAAACGCAATCCTATTCTACTACTATCTGAATTGGCATTAATTATCGTCGTGTTTGCTGGCTTAGTCCATCTAAAGTTAACAGCAGGAGATTGTGAAGCTGTTAAGGCTGGAACAGTTACGTAATAAGAAACCGTATCTCCTACGCATGGTGCAAAGTTTCCTGATCTTGATGTTATATTCGATGGCGTGGCTGGTGTATACTTTAAAGTAACTGAAGTTGACGTACTAGATAAAGCGCCGGCTAAACTTACGCCTCTTGCTGAAATAACACCTCCCGTAAATCCTGCCAAATAGTTTATTTCAACAACAGTACTATCAGTATTTGAAGATATAATTTCTGCATTATTTGGCACAGTCCATCTAACACGATTAACATATGCTTGCGTTGAAGTTGGTGTTGCAGGTGTTGCTGTGTAGCTAACCGATCCGCCACTACATGGTGTTAAACTACCTGAAATAGATGCTATGCCTGCTGGAGCAAATAATGCTGATAAAGCCAACGTCCTAGCAGAACTTATTGAACAATTTGAAACCAATGATTTCACCGAAACGGTGTCTTTAGAGAACCCACTTAAAATATTTACTACTACTATAGTATCATTTTCTGGCAAACCGGATGCATTTAAAGATACAATATTAGCATATGTACCTGCTCTAAGCGTCCACGCATATCCTGTTGCGTTGGCAACTTTTCTGATTTGAATGGTATCTTTTACGATGCTTGCTACATTGGTAATTGCTGCAACGCTTGGTGTAAATGATCGCTGAATAACACCTGGTATTGCTGCTGCTGATTTTGATATTGAAATATATTTCATACTACTATTACCACAATAACTATTAGCCGTCACGCCTAAAGTTCCCGTTGTAAAATCTTTGGTGAACTTAACAACAACAAATGTGTCTGCAGTTGCAATAGTACCTGAAATTGCTGTTGCATATCTTGGCAATGTCCAAGTATATGTAGATGCATTGGCTATTTTGTTTATTCTATAAATTACGGTATCACTTAATGAAAGTGCATCGGCATATTTTGAACATACATTTGTAGTGCCAAAAATTGTTGTAGCTGAAAGCGGTGAAGATTTTTTTAGTACAAATGTTTTAGCAGCACTATTATTACAGCCGGTAGATTGTACTTTTATAGTATCAGTAGCATTTAGAGCACTATTCATAGACACCGTAATCACCGTATCGTTTTCACCATAACCTTCTGGATGATCAACAATTGAAATTCCTGCTGGAACAGTCCAAATATAACCCGAAGCTCCAGACACTTTTCGTATAGAATATGAAACTTCTTCATCAACATTGATATAAGTGCAAGGATTTGCTGGGCCAGTAATTGTACCCGGAACTGCAAAAGGAGTTGCTGTGATACTTATTGCTTTATCAGCAGAAACAGAACAATTATTTATTGCTTTTACTTTTAAGATTGATGATACAAAGCCTGAATCAAAATTTACAACTATAGTGTTTGTACCTTGTCCGCTTACCAATATCATGCTATCAGGAAGTGTCCAATAATAAGACGTAGCAGTTCCAACATTTCCAACTGTATAAGTTGCGGTATTTCTAAAGTTATAATAAGAACAAGCATTTGTAGGCCCACTTATTGTTGTTGGAGTTGTAACTGATAATTTAGATATTGTGACAGAATATGGTGTAGTCCTTGAACCACAATTTGAAAGTGCGGTAACTTTTAATAATCCTGAGGTAAATGTATTATTGAATTTTACAGATACCACATTTGAATCCGATCGTCCTTCTATAGTAGCGCCAGCTGGCATAACCCATGAAAATGAACTTGCAGTTGCAGGTTTGTTACATGTATATGTAATTGTGGTATCTAATCCAAGTACAGGGCATGCATCTCTACTACCTGTAATTGTTGAAACAACTGGAATTGTTTTATTTAACCTGATAAATGTATAATCACTTTCACAACCTGCGGCATTTGTTGCACTTGCGTAAATCCTTGCTCCACTTGCTTGTAATGTACTATCAAACAATACATAAATGCTATCATTTCCTTGATCACTCATCCAAGTTACACCAACAGTGTTGTTTACATTCCAATTGTAAAATGTTGCTCCCGCAACTGGCGTTACATAATATAGTAACGTATCACTTGTATTTACATATTGACACAATTCAATCGTTCCATATATTGTATCTAAAGCAGCTGGAGGAGTTGAATTTATTGTTAAATGTAATGTTTCAACAGAATCGCAACCTACAAAGTTTGAAGTTGAGAAAGTGTAATTTCCAGAAACTGTATACGTATCATCATGCCAAGTAAATGATGTACATGCTAACACAGTTGTATCAAAAGTACTTGTACTTTTGATTGTTATTGATAAACTTGATGTATCATTTGCGCAACCTCCTGTACCTGTTACAATATATCTGATATCTGTTGTTCCTGCAGATACTGGCGAAATAACTCCCCCTCCATCTACATCTGCAATACCGGTGTTGACTGAACTCCAATCACCACCTGCTTCTGTACTTGAAAAAGTTGTTGTTTCGTTAGAACATATTTCTTGAGTACCACTAATATCTCCTGCATCCGGTGCTGCTGTGATTGTTACTGTTCTTGTTGCTGTTGCATCGCTACAACCACCCGTGCCCGTTACTGTGTACGTCATTATTGATGATCCTGCTGCTACTACGGTTACTACTCCAGTTGATCCATCTATTGTTGCAACGGCATCATCACCACTTGTCCATGCACCACCACTTACGGTTGAAGTAAATGTTGTTGAACCTGTTTCACATATTGCTTGCGTGCCACTTAATGTTCCGGCACTTGGTAAAGCGGTTACGGTTACTACTGTTGATGCGGTATCATTTGCACAACCACCATTTCCTGTTACAACATAATTCATTGTTGCTGATCCTGCGGCTACTACTGTAATTACACCTGTTGTTCCATCTATTGTTGCTACCGCTTCATCATCACTTGTCCATGCTCCACCACTTACT
>CALQKL020000072.1 GCA_943331145.2 Chitinophaga pinensis | reverse complement strand
TAAAGGCGAATTATATGAAATGCCATTGGAGCGTAAAGCACCAGGGGTAATTTTCAGAGAGCCAGTTAAAGAACCTTTACAAACAGGTATCAAAGCGATTGATGCGATGATTCCAGTTGGTCGTGGACAACGTGAGTTGATCATTGGTGATCGTCAAACAGGTAAAACTGCCATTGCTATTGATACCATCATCAATCAAAAAGAGTTTTATAAAGCAGGACAACCTGTTTATTGTATATATGTAGCTATCGGACAAAAAGCTTCTACCATTGCAGGTATCATGAAAACTTTGGAAGAAAACGATGCAATGGCATATACTACTATTGTTTCGGCTTCTGCATCAGATCCAGCACCATTACAGTTCTACGCACCATTTGCTGGAGCTGCAATCGGCGAATTCTTCCGTGATACTGGTCGTCCAGCTTTGATTATCTATGATGATTTATCAAAACAAGCGGTAGCTTATCGTGAAGTTTCTTTATTACTTCGTCGTCCACCAGGTCGTGAGGCTTATCCAGGAGACGTATTCTATTTGCATAGTCGTTTATTAGAAAGAGCTGCGAAAGTGGTTTCTAAAGATGAAATTGCACAACAAATGAATGACTTACCAGCTTCTATCAAGCATTTGGTAAAAGGTGGTGGTTCATTAACTGCACTTCCAATCATTGAAACACAAGCGGGTGACGTATCTGCTTATATTCCAACTAACGTAATTTCAATTACCGACGGACAGATTTTCCTTGAGAGTAATTTGTTTAACGCTGGTATTCGTCCCGCTATTAACGTAGGTATATCCGTTAGTCGTGTGGGTGGTAATGCACAGATTAAATCAATGAAAAAAGTAGCTGGAACATTGAAATTAGATCAGGCGCTTTACCGTGAGTTGGAAGCATTCTCTAAGTTTGGTGGAGATTTGGATGCTGCTACTAAAAATGTAATCGATAAAGGTGCGAGAAACGTGGAAATTTTGAAACAAGCACAATACTCTCCTTTCTCTGTTGAAAAACAAGTAGCCATCATTTATTTGGGTACACAAGGTTTGTTGAAAAACGTAGCTGTAAAAAATGTAAAAGCTTTTGAAGAACATTTCTTAATGGAAATGGAAAACAAACACGCTGATATTTTAGCTGAATTCAAAAAAGGAAACTTACCAGAAGATGGTTTGAAGAAAATGGTTGAATTGGCAAATGGATTGTCTACGCAATATAAATAAGCATACATCTTAAATACATATTCTTAAGGAGTCGAATTTTTCGGCTCCTTTTTAAATTTAAACAATACTTATTTTGCTATTTTGTCAGTAAAAATTATTGGAACAATATTTGAAACTTTGCAATAAAAAATTTATGACAATAGGCATCATTTTCATTTCAGTTATTTTTATGTTGATTGGAATGAGTGTTCAATCGCAGCTTAAAAGCAAGTTTAAAGAATACAGTCAATCTCCTACAAGCAGTCATTTAAGTGGTCAAGAGATCGCAAAAAAAATGCTAAACGACAATGGCATTTACGATGTACAAATTACATCTGTTGAGGGTTCATTAACAGACCACTACAACCCTTTGAATAAAACGGTAAATCTGAGTAGAGAAGTTTACGAAGGTAGAAACATTGCTGCCGCCGCTGTAGCTGCACACGAATGTGGACATGCGGTACAACATGCAACAGCTTATTCGATGTTAATGCTTAGAAGTAAATTGGTTCCTGCTGTTCAAATAAGCAGCACTTTATCTCAATGGGTAATCATGGCAGGTATTGGCTTCATGGGATTTGGAGGTGGAAACTCAACTATACTATTAATAGGTATCGTATTGTTTGCCATAACCACTTTGTTTTCTTTGGTAACACTACCCGTTGAATTTGATGCATCCGCAAGGGCGTTGAAATGGTTGACTAATGCCAATATTACCAATGCCCCAGAACAAGAAAAAGCAAAAGATGCATTGAAATGGGCTGCATTAACTTATGTTGTTGCTGCATTGGCTTCGATTGCTATGCTGGTTCAATATATTTTAATTTATGTTGGGAGAAATCGAGATTAGGTCGATTTCAAATTAAAAAGTAAAAAGGATAACCTATAATTTTGAACATTAACTACAGGCATTTTTTAATTTTAACTTTTTAACTTTTTTCTTCATCATGAAACTTATCATCATTTTAATAAAGGATAATTAATACCTTAGCAACATTATCACCCAATCAAAACAATACATTTTATAACCAATCAATTAGTACCATGGAATTTGGAAAAGAATTTGAAAAATATGCAGTAAAACATATGGGTGTAAGCAGCAACACCTTGCATAGTTATATCAATCACAATGTAACAAACCTTACACCAAACATCATTGAAGAACGTCCTATGAATGTGGCCGTAATGGATGTGTATAGTCGTTTGATGATGGATAGAATTATTTTTTTAGGATACCCTATTAATGATGAAGTTGCAAACATCGTAACCGCTCAATTGCTTTTTTTGGAAAGTACCGACCGTACACGTGATATTCAAATGTATATCAATAGTCCAGGAGGAAGTGTGTATGCAGGATTAGGGATGTACGACACCATGCAATTCATTACACCAGATATTGCTACAATATGTACAGGAATGGCAGCAAGTATGGGTGCTGTTTTAATGTGTGCGGGTGCAAAAGGAAAGCGTACGGCTTTAAAACATAGTCGTATCATGATGCATCAGCCAAGTGCAGGTGCAGGCGGACAAGCTACTGATATTGAAATCACCGTAAATGAAATTCGTAAAATCAAAAAAGAACTTTACGAAATCATTGCCAATCATACAGGTCAACCTTTTGACAAAGTTGCTATTGATTGCGACAGAGATTATTGGATGACATCAACTGAAGCAAAAGAATATGGTTTAGTGGATGAAGTGTTAATCATGAATCCAAGAAAATTAAAAAAAGATTAGTAAACACAACAATAAAATAATTATGAATTACAATAAAAGTAATATTCGCCTAGAAGACGAATCACCAATGGAATCGCCTGAAAATCCAATGGAAAAAATGATGAGTGGTTGGATGTTTGACAAGAAATTTATTGAACAACGTAAAGTGTTTTTATGGGGTGCAGTAGAAGACAAAACCGCTAAAGACATTACGGATCGTTTACTTTATTTAGAAGCCATTGATCCAGGAAAAGAAATCACATTTTATATCAATAGTCCAGGTGGCGTAGTTACCAGCGGAATGGTTATTTACGACACCATGCAAATGATATCATCGCCAGTTAGTACGGTTTGTATGGGAATGGCAGCAAGCATGGGAAGTATCTTATTAAGTGGTGGACAAAAAGGAAGAAGATTTATTTTCCCGCATGGTGAAGTGATGATACATCAGCCAAGTGGTGGCGGAAGAGGCACCAGCGCTGATTTAGAAATCATGGCGGTACAAATGCAAAAAACAAAAGAAATGGGCGCACAATTATTAGCAGACAATTGTGGTCAAACTTTCGAAAAAGTAATGAAAGATTTTAATAGAGATTATTGGATGAATGCAGAAGAATCAATCACATATGGGATTGTAGATCATTTGCTTGAGAAGATATAGAACGAGGTTTGGGAGGTTTTGGAGGTTTAAGACGTTTGGGAGGTTTGGGAGGTTCAAAAAGTTTAAGAGGTTTGAAATGTGTAAAAAACGTTTCAAACCTTTTTTTATTCATGAAATATATTTCTGCTGAGGTTGGTTTTATCATCAATCATCAAAAAACAAAAGATAAAAGATAAAATCAACATAAAAAACGCTCACTAAACCTGTAAAACCTTGCGGTACTTTAGAAAGTTTTTATCTGGATTGAAAGTTTTCCAACCTCACAAACGTCTCAAACCTCACAAACCTCATAAACGTATTAATCATTGAAAAAAACCTCTTTTTTAATTCCAACTTTTTACATCCCTTCGTTATCTTTGCTTTCTTACTTTCAATAAAAAAGATATGGCTAAGCAACAATCATTGCATTGTTCATTTTGCGGCAGAAATCGCGATGAAGTTAAAATACTAATTGCCGGTCAAGATGGCCATATTTGTGAAAATTGTGTTGAACATGCACAAGAAATTATCAAGGTAGAAGTTGTACCTCAAAAATCTAATGACCAATCTGATTCAAAAAATAAAATAACCATCAAAAAGCCTGTTGAAATCAAAGCTTTTTTAGATGAATACGTAATTGGTCAAGACGATGCAAAAAAGGTATTGGCGGTTGCTGTTTACAATCACTACAAACGCATAAATCAGATATCTGAAAATGATGTTGAGATTGAAAAAAGTAACATTGTTATGGTTGGCGAGACAGGAACTGGCAAAACACTTTTAGCAAAGTCTATAGCACGCATGCTGAATGTGCCGTTTGCTATTGTTGATGCTACTGTTTTTACAGAAGCTGGATATGTTGGGGAAGATGTAGAAAGTATGTTGAGCAGATTATTGCAATCATGTAATTATGATGTTGAAAGCGCAGAAAGAGGAATTGTTTTTATTGATGAAATTGATAAAATTGCGCGTAAAAGCGACAATCCTTCTATCACAAGAGATGTAAGCGGAGAAGGCGTTCAACAAGGGTTATTAAAGCTTTTAGAAGGTGCTGAGGTTTTGGTTCCACCACAAGGTGGCAGAAAACATCCCGAACAAAAAATGGTGAAAGTAAATACACAAAATATACTTTTCATTTGTGGCGGCGCTTTTGATGGCATTGATAGAATTATTGCAAAAAGAATCAATACAAATGCCATCGGTTTTAATGTAAATAAAGAATTACAAGATTATCAACACGACAATCTTTTACAATTTATAAATGCTGTTGATTTAAAACAGTTTGGATTAATCCCTGAGTTACTAGGGCGTTTGCCGGTTGTAACTTATTTAAATCCATTGGATGTACTAACCTTAAGAAGCATTTTAACTGAACCCAAAAACGCTTTGATTAAACAGTTTATCCGCTTGTTTGAAATGGAAGGAATCAAGCTAACTTTTGAACCAGAAGTTTTTGAATTTATGGTCCAAAAAGCTTTGGAATATAAATTAGGGGCAAGAGGATTAAGAAGCATTTGCGAAGGAATCTTAACAGATGCCATGTTTGAGTTACCTTCAAAAAAAGTTACGGAATTCAACATTACTTTGGAATACGCCGAAAATAAATTCAATGTTACTAAAATGGGTATTTTAAAAGTTGCATAAATTTATTGGTGCAACTTAATAAAGTAATTTTATTTTCGCATTTCAGTTTTAAAAATATTTTCAATTAAAATTTTAGAAAAAACACACAATGGTAGATGTTATTTTAGGTTTACAATGGGGAGATGAGGGGAAGGGCAAAATCGTAGATTATTTTGCAAAAAATTACGATGTTATTGCACGCTTTCAAGGAGGACCAAATGCAGGCCACACGCTATATATAGGCGATAAAAAAGTAGTGCTACACCAAATCCCAAGTGGTATTTTTCATCAAGATAAAATAAACCTTATCGGCAATGGCGTAGTATTAGATGTAGTTACTTTTAAGAAAGAATGTGAAGCAGTATCTGCGTTTGGGGTTGATTATAAAAAAAATCTTTTCATCAGCGAAAGAACACACTTGATTTTACCAACACACAGAGCTTTGGATAAAGCAAGTGAACTTTCAAAAGGGCTAGATAAAATAGGAAGTACGCTAAAAGGAATTGGGCCAGCATACATGGACAAAACCGGAAGAAATGGATTGCGAGTTGGCGATATTTTACATCCCGATTTTATGGAGATGTATAATAAACTTCGTTCGAAGCATTATCAATTGTTGGGCAATTTTGATTTTCAAGAAGAAATTACGGAATGGGAAAATGCATTTTTTGAAGCCATTGAATTTATTAAAGGTTTCAAAATTGTAAACGGAGAATATTTTATTAATGAAAAAATAAACAAGGGAATGCGTGTACTTGCCGAAGGTGCGCAAGGAAGTATGCTTGATGTTGATTTTGGAACGTTTCCGTTTGTTACCAGTAGCAATACCATCTCTGCTGGCGTATGCTCGGGCTTAGGTATTGCACCTCAAAAAATAAAAGAAATAATAGGCATCACAAAAGCTTATTGCACACGCGTTGGTAGTGGTCCCTTCCCTACCGAGCTTTTTGATGATAAAGGAGAATTTTTAAGAAAAACAGGAAACGAATTTGGAAGTACAACAGGCAGACCTAGACGCTGTGGATGGATTGATTTGGTTGCCCTAAATTTCGCTTGTATGATAAATGGCGTTACACAAATTGTAATGACAAAAGCGGATATAATGGACGAATTAGAAACCCTTGAAGTTTGTAAAGGTTATCTTGTTAATGGTGTTGAGTCAATGCAGGTTCCTTTCCAAATGCATAACCTAGATTTAAAACCCGTTTACCAATCTTTTAAAGGTTGGAAGAAAAATATTTCTGCTTTAAAAGATATTTCAGAAATGCCTGAAGAAATGAAAACCTATATTTCATTCATCAATGCTTATCTAAATGTGGAAGTAAAATACATCAGCAACGGTCCGGGAAGAGATCAATTGATTGTTGCATAAAATATTTTAAAAAAAACTGCAAAAATATTTGGCTATTTAAAAATCTCTTGGAAATTTTACATAACTAATCCTGTATAGAAATGGCAATAAAAAAAGAAAGCGAAAAAAAGACAACAACTAAAGCTGCTGCCCCTAAAAAAGAGGCGCCAAAGAAATCTTCAGCAAAATCAAAATCTGAAGAAGAAGATGATGATGACGATGATTTTGAAGAAACCCCAAAATCTAAAAAATCATCTTCTAAAAAATCATCAACCGATGATGATGACGATGACGATGATGTAGATGTTAAAGATGATTGGGAAAACCCAGAAGATAGTGATGATTGGGATCCTGATTTCGAAGAATTTGATATTCCAAAATCAAAAAATAAAAAAGCACCTTCATCTGGAAAAAAACCATCAAAAGCTGATGATGATTTCGATGATGATTTCAAAGATTTAGGTTTGTTTGATGATGATATGGGAGATGGTGGATTTGATGACGATGACTTTTAATTTTAAATTGAATCAAACAAAACACGATACTTTTTTTGTAGACAATACAGATACTTTTAAAATAAAAATGTTGAATTGGTCTAATCAATTCAACATTTTTTGTTTTTTAGATAATAATAACTACAATTTTGAACAGCCTGCATTTGAATGCATGCTTGCTGTTGGCGCTAATGAATCCATAGAATTATCGAACGATAACTTATTTGAAAATTTAAAATCATTTGCCCAAAACAATCCGGGTTGGCTCTTCGGTCATATCAATTACCCATCTACCCAACAAAACGAAATCAGTTTTCCTGCGGCTTACTTTTTTCAGCCAGAAATAATGGTATCTGTTTCCAAAAATCAAGTACATATTTCTTCAAATACAAAAAAGAACGCGCAAGAAATCTTTCAAGAAATTGAACTGCAATCAGCCGTTATTTCTCAGAACAATACTGCTCAAATCAATTGCAAACCAGATCATACCCAAAACGAATATCTTGAAAAATTAAAAAATATTTTAGCGCATATTCAACGTGGTGATTGTTATGAAATAAATTTTTGTCGACATTTTTTTTCAAATGATGCTGAGGTAAATCCTACTTATTTATATCAACAACTAAAAACGGTTTCGCCAAATCCATTTGCCGCTTTTTATAAATTATCTGATAAGTATTGTATCTGCTCTAGTCCCGAACGCTTTTTAAAAAAGACAGGAGATAATGTTATTTCGCAGCCAATTAAAGGAACGAGTAGGCGCGATTTGACCGACATTGCTAAAGACGAGGATTTAAAAAACAAACTTAAACATTCGCCAAAAGAAAGAAGTGAAAATGTAATGATTGTGGATTTGGTCAGAAATGATTTAAGTAGAATTTCTACTGAAGGTTCTGTAACGGTGAAAGAATTATTTGAAATTTATAGTTTCCCGCAAGTACATCAGATGATAAGTACCATTGTTGGAAATGTTGACAAATCAATGCATTGGACCGAAATTGTAGATGCCTGTTTCCCAATGGGATCCATGACAGGAGCGCCAAAGAAAAAAGTAATGGAGTTAATTGAAAAATACGAAACCGTTCCAAGAGGACTTTTTTCGGGTACAATTGGATATATCACTCCTGAAGGTGATTTTGATTTTAATGTGATAATCCGCAGTTTATTTTATAATCAAACCAAAAAGCATTTGGCATATTTTGCAGGCGGTGGAATTACCATTAACAGCAATCCTTTACAAGAATTTGAAGAAACGAATGTGAAAATTTCTGCCATAGAAAGTATTTTGAAAAATTAGTTTCTATAAGTTTTAGATTGGTGTTAAAAAAAATGAGGTTCAAAAGGTTCAATACGTTCAAAAGGTTGGGGATTTTCGTCTGCCGATGTTGGTGTTTTCACCAATCATCAAAGAATGAGGATATGGTTTAAATCGCTTCACTGGTTTAAGGGTTTAATGGTTTAATGTTGGGAGCATTTTCCATTTATTAACATCCTTGCTTTCTTCGTGTTCAGAAAAATGCTGCATGCATTTCAACTTCGTGGCCTTGTGTTGCCTCTGGCGCCGGTTTCCAAACCGGTGTCTCAAAGAGGTATCAGTCACCGACTGAGGTAAAAAAGTTTTAATAGATTTATTGAAAGCAAAAGTTTAGAAGCATTTTCCATTTATTAGCCTCCATGTTTTCTTCGTGTCTTTGCGTCTTCGTGCCTTCGTGTCAAAAAAAATGCTGCAAGCATTTCAACTTCGTGGCATTGTGTTGGTGTTTCCGCCATTCATCAAATTACAATCAATTCTCCATCAAAAACTGAATACACGCATTCAAAATTTCGTATTTGGACGATTTAAACAATTCCATTTTTGCAACTGGTAACCGCAGCGCATATTGGCCAGCGTTAGATAATGTTTGGTCGAAATTTGGATTATACCTTTCAAAAGTTTTGGTATCCAAACCAAGGCGATGAGTTAATATTGAAGCGATGAATTTGCCTGTTATTAATTCTACTACACTATTTTCGATTTCTTGATCATTTAATTTATTGTTTGTTTCCTTAGCTTTTGAATTAAAATTTTGCCCTTCCATTACAAAATGCGTGGCAATAAACTTTTTAACATGATTTCTACTTTCTTGAGGGAGATAATATTG
>CALQKL020000071.1 GCA_943331145.2 Chitinophaga pinensis | reverse complement strand
TGTCACTAGCTTTTGACCCTTCATTAGAATTAACTTCAAAATTATAAACCAAAGAATCTGATAAATTTATATTTGTGCTTTGATTTGTAAACTTATCAATGAGTTTTGCACCAGTTAATGAATTGGCCCAATTTGATACATTTATTTTCAAATTATAGTTGCCAATTTTTGATACTAACATTTTATAAAATATGGTATCATTTAATAAAACAGGCTTTCTTTTTTCAATGGCAAGTGAACTTCCATTTCTATAAATGGAGAAATTATCGCCAACATTGAAATATTTTAACGCGTCATCCGATGCATCATCAGAATAAGCATCTTCAAACATAACTAAATTACCATCACTTATTTTATAACGACCATCTGTGTCTAAAAAAGAAATGGTTGATCTTATAGAAGGTGTAATAATTGCATTATTTTGGTTTTCTCTTGATGCCAATCTACTTCCAGATATTTTATCCGTTTCATTAAAGCTAATGCTACCTGCTGAAGAAGTAGATCTAACTAAAAATGCCTGACCAGATTGAATTAAAGTATTTTGAGCAATGTCTGAATAAAAAGGTGTTAAAAGCTGCGGACTACCACTAGTAACATCAATTGCATTGAATCTTCCCAAACCATATGTTGTTCCTCCATAATTTGGATCAAAAACCCAAATATAGTTCTGCAAATTTGAACCTGTTACAGAATTATAATCAATGGCCGAAGCGTAAGGGTTTGCTACCGATTGAAATGTATTTGCAGGAACAGTAGGCCCATTTATTGAACCAGTCAATAATTTACCTGTCGCCCTCAATACAGTAGAATCGGCTCTTCCATTGATTGTAGTTACTGCACGACTTCCTCTTACAAATAGCATGTATCCTTTATCGTTAGATACATTCTGATTTGTATTTGGTACGAATGCCCAAACATTATTGGTTGCATCAAATACTTTCAAAGAAGTAGATACCGTTGCTTGATCGAATCCGTTAGCAGCACCTCCTGGACCTACTACTTGTGTTCCAAAACCAGGATTTGGGTTAAGGTTATTACCCGCATTTTCCATCCAAGCTTGTTTAATCGTAACATTTTCTGCGGGATCTATTGGTGCACAAAGCAACTGCCAAGATTTTGTATGTCTTGTACCTGATGTCCCGGTGTGGATATATCTTTGAATAACAAATCTTCCTGTTGATGAATAATTTATTGCCGCACCACTTGCTGGGAAAGATGCAAATGAAGCCGTATTATTTGCATCAGACAAAAGCGTAATATTTTTTGATGATAAATCTAAAGTTCCAGAAGTAATTTTTAATTCTTTCCCAATTTTTATATTGTCAGAAAGCGTAAGCTTATTGGCTAAAGCAGTTTTTGCTAATGTTAGATAAGGGAAATATTCATCAGCACCATTTGCAGAGATAATTGCATTTGCTGAACCTACAAATTTTACAATTTTATTGTTATGATCAAACCCTCCGGTTGCAGATCTTACCCAGCTGCCGTGTATACTAATATCATCAGAAAGTGTAGACAACAATCCATCTATTTGTAAATTATTAGCAACGGGTGATGTACCACTAAATGTGTTAATGGTATGCGCGTTTTGAATAATTACGTCATAAGGTGTTGTTGAAGGAAAATCCACTTCAGAATTTGAATATCCGCCGGTTGCATTATATAATTCCCAAGAAAAAGGATCATTCCATGGACCTGAATCACGACTTCTAAATTTCCTTGGTGATGTACTCACACCAAATTTATCGGTTGATAAAAAGCTGGTAAAACTAGAACCGAATTTTGTAAATGGACTTGTGCCCACAGCTGGACCAACAGATCCTGCTGCATCAATAATACTACCATTAGAATGTATTACCGCACAATAGCTACTTAAGAATTGAGCATTGGCATCTGCAGTTACCCATTGTGGTGTAACAGTAACATTACTTCCTCCTTGTACATCTTCTACTATTGTCCAATTTTTATTGATTGCTGAATCTAATCTTGGAGAAACTGCAACTCCAGTAGGTGCTCCAGCAGCCACTTTCACCGCAAATGTATCTGGTGTTCCTATATTGTTTAATGTAATAGGATTATAAACTGTTGTACTTGGACCAACAGGGAAAATAACATCCGTACTTCCTACATTTCTAATTTTTAATGCGCCAGTTCCGTTTGTAACAACGTAATTGGTATCCCTGAAATTTTTTACAGAAGCAGTATTAATATCAAAACTGCTTAATACTAGTCTACCATGATTAAATCGAATCGAATCGGTTACTCTTATTGCTTTTGAAAGCGTTAAAGTTGTTAGCGTATCTCTAACAATTAGTGCTCCAATTGTTGATGGTATTCCATCTCCTGTTACTTGAGCTGATCTGCTTTCATATGAATATCTTCCTGATGTACTTAAATTTCTGATCGTTGTTTGAATTTGGCCAGATGCAGCAGAAGCAGATAAACCCGTTGTAGCTCCAATTCTCATTAAAGCTTTACCCCTTAGATTAAATGTGCCTGCGCCAATTACCGTTTGATTTGCTTTTCTGAAATCAGCTAATGAATCAATGTTTAATACACCGCCAGAAGCGATTGAAATTGTGTTTAAACTTGACAAAGCCGTTGTACCATTTGCATACAATTCAGTAGCATTCACAGTGCCACTCGATCCAATAAGAAGTCTGAAGGTACCAGCAGTTGTTCCAGAATTCATACATAAATAACCATTGTTAGCAGCAAAAGTTTGTTGAGACGTAAGCGTCGCAGTTGATGGGATTCCAGGTGTAAAATTCAAAGTTCCATCTACATACAACGAGTAGTTATTGAGGGGATTATTAATATAATTGGCAGGTGCTGAACCAACACTAAAATTCGACCATTTATCAAATGTTACTGTTCTAGAGGGTTTGATGTATAATTTTTGATTAGTTCCGTTAAAATAACATGCAGGATCATAGCCATTATTATTGGTGCCTTTGAAATTAATGGTCATATCATGATCAATTACCACACTGTCGTTGGCTCCAGTAACAATTAACCTGCCGATATCGATATACCCACCAATTCCAATTATTGATGTAACTGGAGCTGCAGCGCTTGGTACAGATACGTTTTGAATGCTTAAGGATAATGCATCTGCTGTATCAGGAATTGATTGCCCTCTTGTTCCAAAATATCCATTGGAAGCCACTTCAATAACTCCACCAGAAACTGCAACACTTAAGCCTGTTCTTGATACAGTATTTCCTGATTTAAGTCTTCCATTGATTACATGTAAATCTCTACAACTTACACTTGAATTACCTGTTATAACTGTATATCCGTCCAAAATCCAAATATTTGTGCTTGGTGTAGGTGCAGCTGTAACTGTATCTGAGAATCTTCCTGTTGTTGCATTATATTTTTTCCATGTCAAATTGGGATTTATCGCCCAATTGCCATCTCTCACAGATCCATAATCTCCAACAGCTATCGGTATTAAGACTAAAGTAAATGATGTCCAGTCAGAAGTACAACCATTTGATGATCTTTTTACCCGAATCCTTCCTGTGTATGTTCCTACAACAGCGGATGCATTTAAAGACATTATGATATTATTTGCAGTTGAGCCAGGCAAAATACCATTTGTAACATTAGTAAAAACTCCAGAAGTTGACCCTGTCCACTCTATGTCATATCTATCAGCACCACCGGTTGCACTGAGATATGGAAGATTCAGATTATACAAAGCAGCAACTGGTGGTGGGCTATAAATTGTTGTACTGTTTAGTGTAAGAACCGGAATAGAAACACTTCCAATTACGGCTACCCTTATTGGAGATGAACACCCTGTAGTTCCTGAAACAGTTTGTGCATAATAAGTTACTGTTGTATCATTATTGAAACTTGGGGTAACAAAGCTATTTGTTCCTGAACCTCCTGATAAAACATTCCCCCCAGTTGCAGTCGCGTACCAATTTGTAGTAAAGCCTGCTCCAGGATTGTTCACATTGAGCGATAAAGATGATCCAGCTATGCAACTCGTTACGGTACTTCCTCCTGTTGGATTAGAAGGACTGGTATTTACAGTAAGTGTTACACCATTACTAAAGGTTGAAATACATGATGTTCTTATACTATCAATTACTAAAAGCTGACCATTATTTGCATTGGTGGTCAAAAACAAGAAACTGCCATTTCCACTACCAGTTTCCAATACACTATCTGCGAGTAATGCACCGCCAGAAGCAACGTGATAATAAACTTTGTTAACCGATCCTGAAACCAGGCCTGTTAAAAGAATTGTAGCATTTTGTCCACCACATACTGCAGTTGATTGAGAAACACCAGTTAATGCTGGAAGAGCATCAACCCTTACCGTTGCAACATTTGATGCAATTTCTACTGTACCATTACCAATTACACAATAATAATAATTTGTTCCTGCTGCTGCTGAAGAAGGTAGATATGTTGTACCTGTAGCACCACCGATAAGTGTACCTCCTGTATTTGCATTTACGGTATTAGAAAACCATTGAAATGAAGTTGCCTGTGTAGAACTTACATTAAGTGCATTTGCACCGCCAATACATTCTGAAATATTTAATGGTTGACTGCTAAAAGACAAAGCCGAACTAGCAAAGCCTGATTCTGTGGCAGAATTACAACTTTGATAAGTGCCAACCGTGTATTGCGATGCAGACCTTACCCTGTAATAATAAGTGTTGCCCGAAGTCAATGTTGAAAATATATATGAACCGGTTGCAGCACCAGCTACATAAACGGTATTCAAATTCGTAGTGAAGGTATTGTTATCTGCAATATCAACAAAGTAACCTGTTACTCCTGATACCGGTACCCAATTGGCTGTAAAACCCACGCCACCACCTGTTAATGGAGATTCTGGCAACACGGTTGGTGTAGGTGGAATTGGATCAATCAAAATATTGTCAAAAGTGCAAGTAGAAGCTGGACCAGAATTAGAAATTATAGAAAATCTTTTAAGTGTTTGGCCCGCGTTTAATGATGAAGTGTTTTCGTTGACATATCTTACATTATCTATCCATAAATCATATTTATCATCTCCAACACTTTCGCAACTACCATCTGGCCCAAGATAATTCAATGTTCCTCCGCTATTATTAACCGCCATTAAAACGGTATGAGCACCTGTTACATAAGCTCCTGTACTTGCAACTCTCCAACTCAAAGAGTTTCCATCAGATATACCAATTTTAAAATTGGTATGAAATTTATATGAACTGGATGAATTACCATCTGGTATAGTATCTCCAATATAAAAATTAAAAGCAGAAGTATTTGATGATCCGTTTGATAATACTTCAAAATCAAATCTTACCAATGCTGACGTTACATTACTTGGAAATGGATAACTTCTAGTGAGATAAGCATTATTGGCCGTCTTCACAACTTCCAACTTGCCAGATGTTGTATTTACAGAAATACTAGTTCCGCAACTTGACCCTGTAGAAGTATTGATGTACGTAAACTGTGAATTAGAAGGCGCAATAGCATTTCTATACGTCGTTAGGTCAGTTACTTGACCTGATGAGCAATTTATTGTTGCAGGAGTAAAAGCCCCCCCATTAAAATCTTGCTGAAACAGCTGAGCGTAAGATGTTGAATTTAGAAAAAAAAGAAAAACAAATATGGTTAATGGCAGCTTTTTGTACTGAAAAATTTTGTAGCAAATTTGCATAAAATATAATTTTTGAAATACTTCTGCAAAAAATACAATCGAAAATCAACATCAAAATTAACCAAATGCACAATTGTAATTTACAGAACATCCATCTATCAAAAACAGATCACATCGACTATTAAAATTTTAACTGCATGATATATTCAATAAACGACTAACAATGTTACAAAACAATTATAATAATGCAGTTGATGCCTATTTATATTTCTACGCAATCGATACCAAAATAATAGATGAAATTTACTTGTATTTTTATTCGGTAAACAATTATAAATTCACAATATTTTAGAAGTTACTATAAAAATAAATAACATTAAAATTTGTTTATTTACGCTGTTAAAATTTAAACATTAAACTTTTCCTCTTTATCATATCTATAATTCATTTTTTATAAAAAAAATCTACTCCCAAAAATCACTCATTTTCTTTACCGTTTTAAAAACAGAAACTCATTTATGCATTCTATACAAATAAAAATCAAGTTTACTTTTTTTGCTTTATTATTTGCTTTTCAAGCCTATTCGCAAAACAAAGACATCAGCTATTATATTTCGAAAGCGCCTTTTAAAATGCCTGAAATGATTGTTCCAAAATTCAAGAATCAAGTTTTTGAGATTACAAAATATGGGGCTATTGGTGATGGTAAAACGTTGAATACAGAAGCCATCAACAAAGCCATTCAAGCTTGCGCGAATGCTGGCGGCGGTATTGTTGAAATCCCCAAAGGTGTATGGTTAACTGGACCAATAGAATTGATGAGCAACGTTAACATACATACCAACAGAGGTACATTGGTTCAGTTTACAAAAGACAGAACACAATATCCTGTTTTCAAACCTCAAGGAAGTGGAAGCTTTATCGTTAAATCCCCAATCTATGGTAACAATTTAGAAAACATTGCATTAACTGGAGAAGGCATTTTTGATGGCGGAGGAGAAAGTTGGAGACCCGTTAAAAAACAAAAAGTAAGCGAAGCACAATGGTCTAAAATTACGGAGCAAGGGGTGATCAGCAGCGATGGAAAAATTTGGTGGCCGTCCGTTGAAGCCATGAACGGAGAAGCCATTTTAAAAGAATTAAAAGACAAACCAGATGCAACTGCTGATGATTATTTGAAAACAAGAGACTTCAATAGACCATACATGGTTATGTTCAATAAGTGTAAAAACATTTTAATCGACAGTGTTGGATTAAAGAATTCACCAAAGTTTGTTTTTTATCCAACCAAATGCACAAACCTTACCTTGAGCAACGCGATTGTATTCAATGAAGAATGGGCTCAAAATGGTGATGGTATAGACATCAGTGCATGTAAGCAAGTTATTATTTTCAACACTTTAGTAAGCGCAGGAGACGATGGCATTTGTATGAAAAGTAGCAATGGCACCAATGACACAGCAGATGCTCAATTGCAAAATGTAATCATCGCAGGATGTACAGTTTTGAAAGGACATGGCGGATTTGTAATCGGCAGTAATACCGATGGTGGCATGAAAAATATTTATGTAACAGATTGTGTATTCAATGGTACTGATATCGGCATCAGAGTAAAAAGCAATGTAGGTAGAGGTGGAAGTGTTAGAGATATCTATGTTGATAATATTAAAATGGACAATATCATTCATGAAGCCATTTTATTTAGTACCTCTTATGGCGACAATACTGTTGGTAAAGCATCCAGTTTAGTAACAGATTCAAAAACTGAAAAAGTACCTCATTTTAATAATTTCCACATCAGCAATATTGTATGCTCTTCTGCTGAAATAGCCATGTCCATTTCAGGAATGCAAATACAACCTACACATGATTTGTATTTTGAAAACATTGAAATCACTTCAAAAAAAGCATTTGATGCTACTGATGCTAAAAACATCTTTATGAAAAATGTAAAGATAAACGCACAAGGAAACCCTTATAAACTTTTAAGAACCGAAAATATTCTTTCTGATGGGAAACCAGTATTGTAGTTTCACAAAACTTACAAACGAATTGAAATCGGGCAATCATTTTTGGTTGCCCTATTTTTTTTAATAAAAAACAAAATCATAAACTCCTTAGTTATGGCAACGTTTGCATAAAAATAGATGCCTCTTTTTACTAAATACTTTATTTTGTTTATAAAAAATTAAAACATGTTATTTCTTGGTATTGATTTGGGTACATCTTCTGTAAAAGTTTCTGTTGTGGATAGTGTTACTCGTGCAACAATTGCTTCAGTACAATATCCAGAAATAGAAATGCCCATTATTTCACCACAACCCGGCTGGGCTGAACAAGATCCCAATATTTGGTGGGAAAACACTTGTATCGCCATTGAACAATTACATAATACTGGACTGTATAATCCCCAAGATATCGCATCAATAGGCATTGCCTATCAAATGCATGGATTGGTAATGGTAGATGATCAATTAAATTCCATTTACAATAGCATCATCTGGTGTGATAGCAGAGCCATAGAAATAGGCGATGTTGCTTCAAAAAAAATCGGCGTTGAAAATTGTTTAACATCAATGTTGAATACCCCAGGTAATTTCACCGCTTCAAAATTGGCGTGGATAAAAACAAATGAACCTGATGTGTATTCAAGAATATACAAAATCATGTTGCCCGGCGATTTCATAGCCATGAAGTTAACAGGCATTTGCAGCACAACCATTTCAGGACTTTCTGAAGGGATTTTTTGGGATTTTAACAAACAAGAAATCTCCGAAGCTATTATAGACGCATTTGATTTTAATGCAAACTTATTACCAAAATACCAACCTTGTTTTGCACATCACGGAACAATCAAATCCGAAATTGCAGCAAAATTCAATTTGCCATTTGAAACGAATATAAGTTACAAAGCCGGAGATCAACCCAACAATGCATTGGCGTTAAATGTATTTTCTGAAGGTGAGGTAATGGCAAATGCGGGAACATCAGGCGTAATTTATAGCATTTCAGCAAAAGCAACTTCAGACCCCGAATCCAAAATAAACAGCTTTGCGCATGTAAATTATAACAAAGAAAATATCAGAATTGGACAACTGCTTTGTATAAATGGAGGTGGCATTACTTCTGCATGGATTAGGTCATTAGCAAACAATCCTATATCCTACTCCACCCTAAATGAAAGCGCAGCCGAAATTCCGGAAGGTGCTGATGGATTATCCTGTTTCCCTTTTGGAAATGGAGCTGAGCGCATGTTTGGAAACCTAAACATTGGCGCGCAAATCAAAGGCATCAACTACACCATTCATAAAAACGAACACTTATACCGCGCTGGACTTGAAGGTGTGGCGTTTTCATTTAAATACGGAATAGATTTATTACAAGAACTAGGCACAACAGTTAAGGTTATACGCGCATCAAAAGCCAATATGTTTCTTAGCGACATTTTCATCCGTGCATTCGTAAATGCTACTGGCATACCGTTGGAACTTTATCAAACAGATGGAGCTTGGGGTGCCGCGATTGGCGCTGGTATTGGATCTGGGTGCTTCACTACAGAAACAGCGTTTGAAGGAATTAAGCCGATTCAAACCATAACGCCAGACCAACATTCT
>CALQKL020000070.1 GCA_943331145.2 Chitinophaga pinensis | reverse complement strand
TATTTACATCAGAGTCTGTAAGTGAAGGTCACCCAGATAAAGTAGCAGATCAAATTAGTGATGCACTTATTGATAATTTTTTAGCTTTTGATCCTTCAAGTAAAGTTGCTTGTGAAACGTTAGTTACAACAGGACAAGTTGTTCTTGCAGGAGAAGTTAAATCTAAAGCTTATTTAGATGTTCAAGAAATTGCTCGCGGCGTTATTCGTAAAATCGGCTATACCAAAAGTGAGTATATGTTTGAAGCAAACTCTTGTGGTATCCTATCTGCAATCCACGAACAATCTAGTGATATCAATCAAGGTGTTGACAGAAAGAAAAAAGAAGAACAAGGTGCAGGTGATCAAGGTATGATGTTTGGTTACGCAAGTAATGAAACAGATGATTACATGCCGTTAGCGTTAAACATCGCTCATAAATTATTGGAAGAACTTGCAGCTTTAAGAAGAGAAAATAAAGCAATCAAATATCTTCGCCCAGATGCAAAAAGTCAGGTTACTTTAGAATACGACGACAACAACAAACCAGTTCGTATTGATGCTATTGTTGTATCTACCCAGCATGATGATTTTGGAAAAGATGACAAAATGTTGGATAAAATTAAAAAAGACATCATCAGCATTTTAATTCCAAGAGTTAAAGCGAAGTATCCAAAGTACGCGCATCTATTTAACAATAAAATCAAATACCACATCAACCCAACAGGGAAGTTTGTAATTGGTGGTCCACATGGCGATACTGGTTTAACAGGTCGTAAAATTATTGTAGATACTTATGGTGGAAAAGGAGCACATGGTGGAGGTGCATTTAGCGGAAAAGATCCTAGTAAAGTAGATCGTTCTGCAGCTTATGCTACCCGTCATATCGCTAAAAATTTAGTAGCTGCTGGATTATGTGATGAAGTTTTAGTTCAGGTTTCTTATGCAATTGGTGTAGCACAACCAACAAGCATCAACGTAGTAACTTATGGTACTTCTAAAGTGAAATTAACAGACGGACAAATAGCTGAAAAAATCATGAAGATGAGTTGCTTCGATATGCGTCCATATTTTATCGAACAAAGATTGAAATTAAGAAATCCAATGTACAGCGAAACTGCTGCTTATGGTCACATGGGACGTAAAAATGAAATCGTTGAAAAAACATTCACTTCTCCTGAAGGTAAAAAAGTTACTAAAAAAGTAGAGTTATTTACTTGGGAAAAATTGGATGCCGTAAAAGAAGTAAAAAAGGTTTTTGGTTTGAAATAATTATTTTATTTCCCCTTTATAAAATTAAAACCATAAGTTTCGGCTTATGGTTTTTTGTTTATTTATCGTATAAATTTGAATAGTGAAAAATTTTAGACATCAACACCATCGTCCCAAAAAAAATACATTGATTATTGGAAGAGAAGCCGTAATTAATGCTTTAAAGGAACGCAAGCAATTGGAAAGAATATATCTTCAATCCAATGTGCATGGTGAAGTAATTGATGAAATTAAAACCCTTGCAGCCCAAGAATTGGTTCCAATTAATAAAGTTCCTGTTGAGAAGCTAAATGGGTTCAATATCAGTAACCACGAAGGTTGTATTGCACAAATTGCAAAAATTCAATATCAAGATTTACAACAGATTATTTCATTTGTTGTGGAAAATGGGGAGACACCTTTATTTATTATTTTGGATGGCGTAACAGATATTAGAAACATTGGAGCCATAGCTAGAAGTGCTTTCAGTTTTGGCGTTCATGCTATTATTATTCCGGATAAAGGAGTTGGTGCTTTAAATGAAGATGCCATATTAACTTCTGCTGGCGCTTTAGAAAAAATTGCAGTTTGTAGGGTAGGGAGTTTGATGAAAGCAGTTGATGAACTTCATTTAAATGGTATTAAAGTTTTTGCCAGTGAAATGACCGCAGAAACGGCTTGTCAGAATATTGATTTTTCGGAGCCTTGCGCTATTGTAATGGGTGGCGAAGAACATGGGGTTTATCCAGCATTAATGAAAATTTGCGATGACAAATTTAAAATTCCGATGCCAGGTGATTTTGAGTCATTAAATGTATCTGTAGCAACGGGTATTATTCTTTATGAAGTTTCTCGTCAAAGGTTTCCAATTGCTTAAGTATTTATTTTGCTAAAAATTTAAAAATGCAAAATCAACAATCCATAAAACTGGTAGAATGTCCGCGAGATGCGATGCAAGGTTGGCATGAATTTATTCCAACTGCCGATAAAATAAGATATTTAAACACATTGTTGAATGTAGGGTTTCACACCATTGATTTTGGAAGTTTTGTATCGCCAAAAGCAATTCCACAAATGGCAGACACAAAAGAAGTTTTGGAAAATCTCGACCTGTCAAATACAACTTCTAAACTGCTCGCAATTATTGCCAATAAAAGAGGCGCAGAAGATGCAGTGACTTTTAATCAAATCGATTTTCTTGGCTTCCCATTTTCAATTTCCGAAACTTTTCAACAACGAAATACCAATGCTTCTATTGAGCAGTCATTTAACCAAGTACTCGATATTCAAGATTTGTGTGTTCGTAATCATAAAAAATTGGTCATTTACATTTCGATGGGCTTTGGGAATCCATACGGAGATCCTTATCACGAAGAGATGGTTTTTGAATGGGCAAGCAAGTTAGCAAATATTGGAGTCGGTATCATTTCTTTAGCAGATACCGTTGGATTAGCGACGCCTGAGCAAATTGAACGCACAACAAAATTTTTAATACAATCCATGCCGAAGGTGGAAGTTGGAGTGCATTTGCATTCAACGCCCATTAATTGGCAACAAAAAACAGAAGCAGCATTTAATGCAGGGTGCTTAAGATTTGATGGCGCCATCAATGGAATTGGCGGTTGCCCTATGGCAGGAGATAATCTTGTTGGGAATATGAATACCAATTTGATGATTGATTTTTTTAACGAAAAGGGGATTTCTCTAAATCTCGATTCTTATAAACTAGCAGATGCGGTTCAAATGGCAACAGAAATCTTTATCTAATATTTTGCTTTTAATAAAATTGTTTTCAAATAATAAAAATGGAATTCAGATTACCTTTTACACCAAAGCCGTTTCTACATAAAATTGAACATCAGCATCATTTGTTTTTGGCGGGTTCTTGCTTTACCGAACAAATTGGTTCTAAGTTGACAAATTGCAAATTCAACACCATCGAAAATCCAAATGGAATTTTATTCAATCCGATTAGTATTTCGGAAAATATTATCTCGTACATCAATCAAAAAGTTTATTCAGAAGATGATTTGTTTTTGTACAATGAAATTTGGGGAAGTTGGAATCACCATACCCGATTCTCTGACGTAAATAAATCCATTGCTTTAGAAAAAATAAATCAATCCCAAAGGGCTGCACATGATTTTTTAAAAAGCACAGATTGGTTGATCATAACGCTTGGTTCTTCTTATGTGTATGAGTTGGAAAATAAAAAAGTGGTGGCCAATTGCCATAAAGTGCCAACAGATAAGTTTAATAAAAAACTATTATCGGCTTTTGAGGTAGAAAAGGCAATGGGTGAGATGATTGACAATTTGAAACAATTTAACCCAAACATCAAAATAATTTTCACCATTAGTCCCGTAAGGCATCTGCGTGATGGGTTTGTAGAAAACAACAGAAGCAAAGCTAATCTGATTTCTGCGGTACACGGCTTAGTGGCTGCTTATGAAAACTGTTTTTATTTTCCGTCTTACGAATTGGTTATAGATGATTTAAGGGATTATCGTTTTTATGCAGAAGATATGGTGCATCCCAATTATCAAGCAACCCAATATGTTTGGGAGAAATTTACAACTGCTTGTATTGATGAAAAATCACTTTTAATCATGAAGGAAATTGGCATTATTAATGCAGCTAAAAATCATCGCCCTTTTAATCCAAGTTCCAATCAGCATCTTCAATTTTTAAAAATCAATTTGGAGAAATCCCAGAATCTACAGCATTCGTATCCACATATAGACTTAAAAGCTGAGCTTGATTTTTTTGAATTTGGAATAAATAATTTTCAATAACATTTATTTTTTCAAAAAAAAGCAATAACTTTCTTTTTGATTTTATCAAACCCATTCTTTTAAGCTTTAAAATCAGAACGATTTCTTTTGCTTAATTAGAAATTCAATTTTTAATTTAGTCAGAATTATAAAACTATAATCTTTATGAAGTCAATAAAATTAATCATTGCACTTTTTGTTTTTTCAACAACAATACAAGCTCAGCGTATAAATAAAATCTTCATTAAAGAGAAAGGAGCTTCGATTGTTACCAGTTTTTTGTTGAGTGAAAATGTAGTTTTACAAGTTGCTCAAGATGGATCAATAGCAAGTTGGGGTGTTGATAAATATTCGGATAGAGGTACAGATTATATTCAACGTCCTTTAGAGAGCTATACTGGTAGAATTGAATATTATACAGAAAAAGAAAACGAGGCATTTAGAGGAAAAATAAAATACATTGGGAATACCATGCTAACGTATTACGCAAGCTTTGAAGAGAAAACAATGGTGGGCAAGTTAAAAAGTATTGGGCCTATAAAAATCGCTTACAACACTGTATATGATGATGCTACAGCAGTTGGAAAGATAAAATCTATTGGGCAAATGAACTACAATTATTACAGCTCATTTGACAACGATGCTTATAAAGGAAAGATAAAATCAACTGGTAATGTAGGGTTTACTTATTATTCTTCAACCGATGACAAAGCGTTTGCAGGTAAAATAAAAACGTTCAATAACGTTGGGTTTTCCTACTATTCTTCTTTAGATCAACCAAGTTTGAGAGGGGCTCAAAAAACAGGAAATACACTCCAAGTTGTTAATGGCATTACCTATTATCTTTGGCAATAATCAAATGGATCAATGAATCCTATCGCCTCTAACTTCAGTGCTATTCATCAATTCTTTTTCGAATTCAAGCCAGGCCTTCCATCTTTTTCGAACTATTTTTTTATCGATATAATGCTCTGCAAGGGTGATAAATAAGGTATAATGTCCAGCTTCGCTTTCCATGAATTTCCTGTAAAACTTTCGCATGTAAGCATCTTCCATTCCTTCGCTTAATCTTTTAAACCTTTCGCAGCTTCTTGCTTCAATTAATGCCATTATTAGCATTTGGTCTAAAAATCGTTCATCCGGACTTCCTCCTTTTACTTGGAAGTCGATTAACTTATTCACATACACATCTTTGCGTTGTCTCCCCAATTGTAAATTGCGTTTTTTTAATTCAGCTAAAACCATTCTAAAATGGCCCCATTCTTCGGTTACAATGGGACTTAATTCGTCTACCAATAAATCCTTTTCTGAATTTTTTTGAATCAATGAAATACAGGTAGTTGCTGCCTTTTGTTCGCAATAGGCATGGTCTGTAAGGATTTCTTCCAATGATATTTCGGCGAGATTAACCCATCTCGGATCAGTAGGCAATTGTAATCCAAGAATATTTTTTGTATGTTCACTTAATGGTTTTTCCATACTCAAAAATAATTCATGGATTTTTATCTGCCTACATTTTTTTAATTTGGGGATAAGATGATGAACGTATGAGCCAAATTTGAATTAATTTAGAATTTTTAAATTTTATGAGAATCCTTTTTTCTATTTTATCTTTTTTACTTACCGCTGCATTATGTTATGTACTGGATACAAAATCAGTATTCAAATTGCCGTTTGGAAAATTTCTATCGCCGCAGGCTGGCATATGGCAAAATGCAGAATCCTTTTATGCTGACTTTTCAGATAATTTGAAATTTGATCAACTTATTGGAAAGACCAATGTGTATTTGGATGAGCGTTTAGTTCCACACGTTTTTGCAGAAAATGAAACGGATGCTTTTTTCGTACAAGGATATTTGCATGCAAAATTCAGGTTGTGGCAAATGGAATTTCAAACAATGTATGCTGCTGGTAGAGCAAGTGAAGTAGTTGGCGATGTGGCGTTAAACCATGATAGGGAATTTAGACGATTGGGTTTGGTCTACGCTGCAGAAAAATCTCTCGTTGAAATGGAAAATGATCCTATTTCCAAATCAGCTTGCGATGCATATACTGCAGGTGTAAATCAATACATTACCTCGTTAACCTACAGCGATTTGCCTTTGGAATATAAACTGCTTGGGTATCAACCAGAAAAGTGGACTAACTTTAAATCAGCGCTCTTTTTAAAATACATGGCTTATGATTTAACCGGAAATGATAAGGATTTTGAAATGAGTGATGCCAAAGCGTCTTTTTCTAAAAATGATTTCGATTTGCTTTTTCCAAGTAAGCAAGACTCTCTAGATCCCATAATTCCAAAAAATACTTTTTTCTCATTTGCTACAATTCAACCTGTTGCTCCAGCTTTTGCAGATTCTATTTATTTTGATTTTTTAAAAGATACAATTGCTATTCCTGAAGTTGAAATGCCCGATCAGTTCAATGGTAGTAACAATTGGGCGGTTGATTCTAGTAAAACAAAATCGAAATTTCCCATTCTTTGTAGTGACCCACATCTCAAAATTAGTAACCCATCTGTCTGGTATGAAATGCAAATTTCTACGCCAAGTGCTAATGTCTATGGCGCTAGTTTTCCAGGAGCGCCAGGTATTATAATTGGGTTCAATGATAGTTGTGCTTTTGGCTTTACAAATGCAGGGCGTGATGTAAAAGATTATTACGAAATTAAATTTAAAGACAATTCGAAATCTGAATATTGGTTTAATAACAAATGGGTGAATACAACCCGAAGAATTGAAAAAATAAATATTGCAGGCAAGTCGAGTATCTATGATACAGTTGCGTATACCATTTTTGGTCCTGTAATTTATGACGCATCGTTTTCAGGAAAAAACAATCAAGTTGATAAAAGTTATGCGGTTCGTTGGTCGGCTCATGACAATAGCAATGAGTTTAAGTTTTTTTATTTACTCAATCATGCAAAAAATTATAGCGATTTTCAACAAGCATTGCCTTATTTAAAATCGCCAGGACAAAACTGTGTATTTGCTTGCAAGAATGGAGATATTGCATTACATGTTCAAGGTGCTTTTCCTGCAAAATGGAAAGGACAGGGCGAATTTGTGATGCCAGGATTCGATAGTAGTTATATGTGGCAAGGCATGATTCCACAATCGGAAAATCCATTCCAATACAATCCAGTCAGGGGTTTTGTGAGCAGCGCCAATCAACGACCTGCCGATTCTACTTATCCATATTTTATTGGTAGCAATTATCCGTTATATCGAGGATTGTATTTGAACCGTAAATTGTCGTCAATGAAAGACATTACAACCACAGATATGATGAAATTGCAAACCAGTAATTATAATGTGTTTGCAGAAATGGCAATACCTATTTTACTTAAAAATATTCGAGTTGAAGTGCTTAATGAAAACGAAAAAAATTACTATAAAAAATTAGAAAATTGGGGATTCGAATACGATGTAAATACTACTGCGGCTTCTATCTTTGAATTAACCTGGAGTAAACTAACAGATACAATTTATAATGATGAATACGCCAGCAAGCCCAAAAATACTGCAAGACCTTACAGAAGTACTTTACTAGATGCTTTGTTGCGTGATAGTAGTTATAAGTTTATTGATAACATTACAACTTATAATAGAGAAACAATTGAAGATTTAGTAACTGCGGCATTTAAATCTGCATCGTTGGAAGCTGTTCAACTGGAAAAACAAAACAAACTTTCATGGGCGAAATTTAAAGACACACATGTTGATCATTTACTAAAATTGCCAGGTTTTGGTGCCGAACATTTAAAAATTGGCGGCAATGAAAATTGTTTAAATGCAACCAAATCTAGCCATGGTCCTAGCTGGAGAATGATTGTAAATTTAACACCCAATACCGATGCTTATGGCATTTATCCTGGTGGACAAAGTGGAAATCCAGGAAGTCGTTTCTATGATGATGGAATTGAAACTTGGGCAAAAGGCAATTATTATAATTTATGGATGATGCGCGCCGAAGAAAAAAATGATTCACGTGTGAAATGGAAAATGGTTTTTAGTAAAAAATAAAAAAGTCATAATTAAAAATTCAAAAGTAAAAATTCAAAATGAAAAGTGAAGTCGATAATAAACGATCATTTTTTAATTTTTAATTTTCAATTTAACTTAACACCAATGAAATTTATAACCAGTCTTATTTTAATGGCATTACTAAGTTTTTCACTATGTATTTTTCTGCCTTGGTGGAGCATAGCTATTGCTTGCTTTTTGGTGGCTTTATGCATTCCACAAAAAAATTGGGTCTCGTTTATTTCAGGTTTTTCTTCATTGTTCTTACTTTGGTATGGATTAAGTTTTTTGATGAGTTTTCAAAATGGTCATTTGCTTGCAAATAGAATTTCTACATTGATATTAAAACAAGAAAATTCTTTCTTACTCGTTTTGATTACGGCTTTAATAGGTGGTATTGTTGGCGGATTTGCTGCACTTTCAGGTTCTTTAATCAGAAAAAATTTTAAGCATGCGTAAGCTTATTGCTGTTTTGATTTTAATTTGTTTGTCTACAAATTTATTTTCACAAAAAATTTATGGAACAGTAAAAAATTCTAATGGGGTATTATTACCTTTTGCATCAATCAGTATCAAAGGCACTTCTTTGGGCGTTAATGCCAATCAACAAGCAAGCTATGTTTATACTTTGGCGGCAGGTAAATACGTTGTAGTTTGTCAGCATATTGGATATGAAACTGCAGAACGTGCCATTGATTTAAAAGAAAATACAGAAATTGATTTTGTGCTTACAGAAAGAAAATTGTTAATGAAGGAATTGGTTGTAGGCACTGGCGAAAATCCTGCATATGAAATCATTAGATCTGCAATTAAAAAAAGAGAAGAATTTAACAAACAAGTTAAAAGCTTTGAATGTGATTTATATGCAAAAGATTTAATCAAGCTAAGAAGTTTGCCGGATAAATTATTGGGTCAAAAATTAGAAAAAAACAGCCTTAAAGGAATAGGGTTGGACTCATCGGGTAAAGGCATTATTTATTTGTCAGAATCCATTTCTACACTATATAAAGCTCAGCCAGATAAATTTAAAATGTTGGTTAAAAGTAGCCGTGTAAGTGGTAGCAACAATTTCGGATTTACATTTCCTGCTTTTATTAACATGTACCAAAATAATGTAAATGTTTTTGATGGTGCTTTTAATACAAGGGGGTTTGTATCACCTATTTCATATGGAGCCCTTAGATTTTACAAATATAAAATGCTGGGTAGTTTTGTAGAAAATGGCAAAAC
>CALQKL020000069.1 GCA_943331145.2 Chitinophaga pinensis | reverse complement strand
CAAGTTAATGCGAACTGAAGTTTAATTTGGGTAGCTTAAAGTTTTTATTTAAAATAAATATTTATATGGTTATTATAAATAAATAATAATCAATTTATTATTATGATAAATAAATTAAAAGCTATTAAATTAATGGGGTTCTCGATTTAAATCATGGTCCTTTTTTTTGGGAAAAATGAAAAGTAAAAAGAGCATGCCGCGAGCCAACATCTCCAAATCATAAGTAGAAAAGAGCGCACATCTAGGAAGATAAAAATTAATAAGTATTTGTCAGAAAAAAAACTTTCAAATTAATTATTACAAATGCAATAAAATCAACACATTATCGTTTTAAGAATGGTTTTTCATAGGATATTGGATTAATACGGGCTGCGATTTCTATCACGGCCCTTTTTTCATTTTGGAAAGTCTAAAGTCAAAATTAAAAATTCAAAAACTGTTTATGTCCTGACCAGATGGAATTCAGAATTTATCTGAGGTTTTAAATAAAATCTTTCAAATTTATTTTCACAAACGCAATAAAATCAACGCATTATCGTTTTAACAATGGTTTTTCATAGGATATTGGATTAATACGGGCTGCGATTTCTATCACGGCCCTTTTTTTATTTTTGGGAAGTCAAAAGTCAAAATTCAAAAAGTATTTATTTCTAGATTGAAAAAATCGAATTTATCTGAGTATTAAATAAAATCTTTCAAAATAAATTATACAAACGCAATAAAATCAACATGTTATCGTTTTAAAGATGGTTTTTCATAGGATATTGGATTAATACGGGCTGCGATTTCTATCACGGCCCTTTTTTTTATGCATAAAAAAGCCCCGAATAATTCGAGGCTTTAAAATATGATTTTGATTTCTATTATATAATCAACATTGCATCTCCATAACTGAAAAAGCGATACTTATCTTTTATAGCTTTTTGATATGCATCCATCATCAAATCATAACCTGCAAATGCACATGCCATGATCATCAAACTCGATTTTGGCAAATGAAAATTACTTACCAATGAATCTGCAACATTGAAATTGTAAGGTGGGTGGATAAAATGATTTGTCCAACCTTCTGATGGCTTTAATAATTTTTGTGCAGTATATGAAGTTTCCATCGCACGCATTGTGGTTGTTCCGATAGAACAAATTCTATGATTACCTTCTTTGGCTTTGTTTACAATGGCACAAGCTGTTTCATCTACTTTATAATACTCAGCATCCATTTTATGCTTACTCAAATCTTCTACCTCAATTTGGCGGAAAGTGCCTAATCCAGTGTGCAAGGTGACTTCTGCAAAACGAATTCCTTGAATTTCCAAACGTTTAATCAATTCTTTACTAAAATGCAAACCAGCAGTAGGTGCAGCAACGGCTCCTTCATATTTTGCATAAACGGTTTGATATCTTTCTTTGTCTTCTTCTTCTGGTTTTCTTTTGATGTACTTTGGTAATGGGGTTTCTCCCATCAACTCCAACATCTGACGAAACTCTTCCTCTGTGCCATCCCAAAGAAATCTTATGGTTCTTCCACGGCTGGTTGTATTGTCGATTACTTCTGCAACCAATTCGTCGTTTTCGCCAAAATATAATTTATTCCCAACCCTGATTTTACGAGCAGGATCCACAATTACATCCCATAATTTATTGGCTTTATTAAGTTCTCTTAATAAAAAAACTTCAATTTTTGCACCTGTCTTTTCTTTTCTACCATACATTCTTGCAGGGAAAACTTTGGTGTTGTTTACCACAAACACATCCTTATCATCATAATATTCCATGATGTCGGAAAAGGTACGATCTTCAATATGACCGGTTTTACGATGAATCACCATTAAGCGACTATCTTCTCTTCTTTTTGTTGGATTTTGTGCAATTAAATTTAATGGGAGGTCGAAACGGAACTGTGATAACTTCATGTATATTGTTTTTAGGTTTTATACATGCCGCGATGCAATAAGATTGCAATTGTCATTTAAGCCTTAATAAAGGCACTTATCATGTTACGGCATGATTTTGAAGCGCAAATATAATTTATTTAATTTAAAAAGCAGTGAAAGAATTTGAGTAGAGTAGATGTTGAATGCTAGATAATGGATTGGATTAGGTTTTTAAACCACAAACAACAAACGCCAAACAACAAACGCCAAACCACAAACATATTATGAGAAAAATCTCAAAACGAAATGTATTTCATCCATCATACTATCCATTTTTAAAACTAAATCGATAATACGCGTAGCTGATGCAAAGAAAAATAAAAGCATCAATGCATTCGAAAATTTCGGAAGCCGTTAAGTAATAATAAATATTATTCCCTTCAGGCAAAACCATCAATACCAATTTATACACAATCCAATTAATCATAAAGAAAACACCAACAGATAAATTGGGCGTGGGCATTTTTATGTAATTGATAAAATCGGTTATTTTTTTTGACTGCATCATTAAGAATGGAATTATAATACCATAAAAAAGACAAAATAGTCTGAATAAAAAATTTATTTCTAATAATCTATGCAATCCAGTTTTTTTTGACCCATCAAAATTTCCAGTATTAAATACTTCAATGTTATGTAAATTAAACTCGTGTTGAACATTTACTTTATTTAAATAATTAGGTGTTGTAAAGTGCAATAAATGTTGACCCCAGCTAATTTCTTCACCTGCCCCAACAAAAAACAAGATTGAGAGTAGAATAAAAAAGATGTTTTTGGTGCGTTTAAATAACAGAATTAAAATAACAGACGAAATTAAAAAAAACAAAGCAGTAGAAAGCTCAAATAATGCATTTTCATCGCTTAAGTAAATTATATAATTTACACTGCAATAGGTATAAACAGAGTAACTGGCAATGATTGCTAAAACTGTTAATAAAACATATTTTTTGCTTTGAATGAAATCATCATAATACTTACTAAACATTTCTTTAAGATTTGGAGGTTTAATGTTACTATTTAGATATTTTATTTTTCTGAATCATTTAAACGAAAAATCTAGTCGAAATATTGTAAAATAATAATAAGTTATTAAAATAATAGTGGGTTAAAACTTCAAATGCCTTACCGTTAAACCTGAATTTATAAGTTGTTTTAAAGAGTCAATGCCAATTTTTAGATGAAGTTCTACAAACTCGGTGGTTACTTTGATATCACTGGCTTCGGTTTTCACACCTTCTGGAACCATTGGAGAATCGCTGACTAGTAATATTGCACCTGTAGGAATTTTATTAAAAAATCCAACAGTAAATATTGTTGCCGTTTCCATGTCAATAGCATATGCCCTTATCTTTTCTAGGTATGCTTTAAATTGTTCATCATGTTCCCAAACCCTTCTATTGGTAGAGTAACAAACCCCTGTCCAATAATCACACTCGTAATCTCTAATGGTTGTCGAAATGGCTTTTTGCAAAGCAAATGCAGGCATAGCGGGCACTTCAGGAGGGAAATAATCATTGCTTGTTCCTTCTCCTCTAATTGCTGCAATGGGTAATATCAAATCGCCTAATTTATTTCTCTTTTTTAAACCGCCGCATTTTCCTAAAAACAACACCGCTTTTGGATGAATCGCAGAAAGCAAATCCATTATTGTAGCAGCTCCCGGACTTCCCATACCAAAGTTTATAATGGTTATGTTGTTTGCAGTAGCACATTGCATTGGATTATCTTTCCCAACTATTTCTACATTATGCCATTCTGCAAATAAGTGTACATATTTTGAAAAATTAGTTAACAATATATATTCACCAAATTGGTCAATTTTTAATCCTGTATATCGGGGTAACCAATTATTTACGATTTCTTCTTTTGTTTTCATTGTATGTTCAGTTTATACTTTTTTATCTAAAATACATTTTAGATCATTCATTTTTTTTTAAATCCAAATCTAGTTAATTATAAATATAAACAAAAGTTGCTGATTAAAACTGAATAAACTTCGGTTGAACAGAATAATCTTCACCAATAATAACATCAATTCATCATTGCTGATTTTACTTTTGAAAAAAATAATTTTTATGCAATCGAATCGAATTTACTTGTGCCTTTTTTTTATGTTGATTTTTGTTTCATGTAAAAAAAATATTTTAGAACCAACGCCTTTATCCATCGAACTTGTATTGCCCCAAACTATAGATGATTTAATTTATAAATCGACCATAAATTCTGGTGGTTTTGACTGGAATAGTGCAGATGAAAAAATTGTTTGGAGTGCTTTGAAACATAGCGATAATATTATGTCGATTGGTTTTAAACCTTCTGGGATATTTTTTGACATCAATAAAATCCATGAAATTGATGTTGGGGAATCTGCATGGCAAAATGCAAAAAATAAATTGCTACATGAAATTTTGAAATTAGAAATGGAATTGGATTCATCAATTACTTTGAAAAAAATAATCCCTTGGGAAGAATATTTTTTACCAGTCATAGATGTGGTTATTAAAAACCCCAAAACAATTTCATGGTTAAGGAAATCTGATCTGGTTAGATATGCAGAGCCAATGGGCTATGAACCGCGTAATGTTATTTTTAATGAATTTAAAAATGACAACGCAATAAACAATGCCACAACAAGCAGTAGTGGTTGCGACCAAAATAATGCTGAACTTGGTTTAATCGCAAACAGTGATTATATGAATGTGCTTCCTGTAGCAAAACAATCATGGAATTATCAATACCACAATATTCCAAAAGCTTGGACGAAATCAACTGGTGCCGGCGTTAAAGTTTTTTTCATTGATACAGGTTGCGAATTTGATCAGGAAAATTTAGGTTATTCATTTAATCAAGGATATTCTGTTGGAAGATCGATTGAGAAAATTGTCACATTACCAAGGTCAACTTTTTTGGGGATCAATACCGGTCCAGTTGAAACACCTGATGATGGATGCGGTCATGGTACATCAATGGCGGGAGCTTGTGCTGCACCAAGAGGAATTGATGGCAACTCGGTTGGAGTGGCTTACAACTGTAATTTAGTTACTTGCAGAGCTGCCGAAGATGTGTTTATTGAAGACAGTAGAGAATCCAAAGGGGTTGCTGATGCATTTACTAATGCCGCCAATAGAGCGGATGTGAAAATTATAAGTATGAGCTTGGGAAGAGTTACAACGAGTTCGCAAATTAAGGATGCCATTGCGTTTGCTTATGGAAAAGGCAAGTTGATTTTTTGTGCGGCGGGTACTTCGTTTAGTTGGACTAGTGGTTGGTATGGTGTAATTTTCCCAGCTACATTGCCACAAGTAAATGCCGTAACTGGCGTTTATGAAAATGATTTTAATACTTCATGTGCCAGTTGCCATGATGGAGCTGAAACGGACTTTACCGTTGTAATGGGAAAATCAACCAATGCTAAATTTCCATTATCATTGGCAATGCAAGGGGATATACCTTCTATTGTTGGAGGTTCCTCAGTTTCCACAGCAACTACAGCAGGCATAGCAGCTTTAGTTTGGAGTAGATTTCCAACATTGTCAAGAGATGCGATTTTAAATAAATTGATTCAATCAAGTTCGAACTATCCAATGAGGAATGCACAGTTGGGGTGGGGGAATATTAATGCAGATGCTGCGACTAATTAATAGACGTAGGCTTTTCTTTATAATATCTAATAGTCATAAACGACGCTAAAATAAAAGGTATAGTCGAAATGATTATTCTATACTTCAATGCAATAATACCAACGATAAACATAAACACCAATAAAATTCCTAATGCAAAAATGCTAAAATAAATGAGTTTTTTGTTGGGCAGCCTTTGAAAAATCGTTACGATTAAACATAGTTGTCCTAATATCGGCATTATAGTAAATGGATGAAGAATGGAAATAGGTTTGGTTAATAGTTTTTGAAGAACTTCAATTTCTGCTTGATATAAAAAAATATGATTGTTACCACTCCACTCTAAGTAGCCTAATAAAGAGGTTATTAAAAGTAGGATAGAAAAAAATTTACTTTTCATGATGTAGTTGATTCTAAATTCAAAAGTAAAAATTCAAAAGTAAAAAGAGTGACTTCTTTTTTTTATTATGTTTTTGAGAGATCCAATTTTTGTCTAATGATTACTTAACTCAATTTAGGATTTATTTTTTCAGGTTGAATTAAGCGTATAAAATTGAAAAATATATGCATTTTTTTAAATAGACAAACCGTTGAAACGGTTACGATGAAGAATTTTCTTCATAGCCCACGGTTTAAACCGTGGGTTGTAGAATAATGTAAAAGTTAATGGTTTCAACCATTTTTCAGGTGTTGCAGTGCAGACAATATATATTAATAGTATGAATCCGCTTTGTTTGATTTTTGAATTTTTACTTTTTAATTTAAATAAAAAAATCCTTCAATTAATGAAGGATTTTTTTATTAGACGTTATATTTAATCGTGTAAAACACGTAATCAAATTAAAAATCTCTGTTGTAGCCACCGCTACCACCGCTGCGATTACCGCCACCGCCGTAACCACCGCCACGGCTTCCACCGCCACCACCGTAACCACCACGACTTCCGCCGCCGCCACGATTTCCACCGAATCCGCCGCCGCCACCTGGACGCTTTTTGTATTCGCCTTCTTGACGTGGTTGTGATTCGTTAACAATTAGCTTACGACCCATAACTTCTGTTTCGTTTAAGCCTGCGATTGCTGCTTTAGCTGCTTCATCGTCTTCCATTTCAACAAAACCAAAGCCCTTGCTGCGACCGTTCATTTTGTCTTTTAAAATTTTACCGCTTGTAACGGTTCCGAATTCTGTAAAAAGATTCGTTAAATCTTCGTCAGTCATTGTCCAACTGAGATTTCCAACATAAATGTTCATTGTAAAACTGTTTAAAAAAATTAAAAAAATGAATGATTTAGAAATTACAATGAACTGAAAATATTTTCTTTCTTCCAGTCATAAAAACCTTAAACCATTTCTACAACATAAAGATAGGGGTTAAAATCTTTAAATTACAACTAATTACATAAAATAAATAAAAAAGCCACTTAATTAAAAGTGGCTTTTTTAAAAAGTAAGTAGATAATGCTATGATTATTCAGAAACAACTTCAAATTCAACTTCTGTTTCATTTCCGTTTCCGAAGTCGATTTTAGCTTTGAAGCTACCCAATTCTTTAACTTCTTCAAGAATAGTAATACGACGACGATCGATTTCGTATCCTTTTTGTTCTTTAATTGCACGAGCAATTTGAACTGAAGTTACACTACCAAATATTTTGCCACTTGTACCTGTTTTAGCACCAATTTTCAAAGCGCCATTACTTAATACAAGAATCACATCATTGATAGCAGCAAGTAATTTTGCTTCTTTCTTTGCTTGTTGTTTTAAACGCTCGTTTAATTGCTTTAAATTACTAGGACTTGCTTCTACAGCAAGTTTGCTAGGGATTAAGTAATTACGACCATAACCATTTTTTACGGTTACCAACTCATTGGCTCCGCCAAGATTATTTACATCTTGAATTAAAATTACCTGCATGTTTTTTGCATTTTTACCCAATTTCGATTATGTCAAAACTTTCCCCTTTGTATAAAACTAAGGTTAGGGTGGTTGAAAAATTTTATTTTAAAAGATCAGTTACGTAAGGAAGTATTGCCATTTGGCGTGCTTTCTTTACGGCTTCACTTACTTTACGTTGAAACTTTAAAGAGTTACCAGTTAAACGACGTGGCAATAACTTACCTTGTTCATTTAAAAACTTCTTTAAAAAATCTGCGTCTTTGTAATCGATATAACGGATACCCATTTTTTTAAAGCGGCAATATTTTTTTGGTCTATTGTCTGCTTTAATGGCCGTTAAATATTTTATTTCATTTGCTTTTGCCATGATTATACACCTGCTTTTTCTGATGAAAAATGTTGTACACCACTTCTCTTTCTATCATTGTACTCAACGGCGTATTTATCGAGTACAGTAAACATGTGACGCATAGCTGATTCGTCACGTAAAAGTTGAATTTTCAACTTTTCATTGAAGCTGGTTGGCGCACTGTATTCCATTACCCAATAAAGACCAGTAGTCTTTTTGGCAATTGGATACGCCAGTGATTTTAGTCCCCATGGTTTTGTGTGTGTAACAGAACCGCCGTTTTCAACAACAAGCGTTTCGTACTTTTTCTGAGCGGCTTTGAACTCGTCCTCAGATAACACAGGGGTAAAAATCACCATCAATTCGTAATTGCTCATTTTACCTGTTTTAAAGTTTAAAAAATTATTAATCCCCATTTATTTTTTTAGGGGGTGCGAAGATAAGGCAAACTTTTTTAAATATACTATATATAGCGATTTAATTTTAAAAAATAAGCTGAATGAAATCGATTAACCACAAATAAAAAAGACCCACTTAATAAGCAGGTCTAAACTATTTAGAAATAAAAATAACTACTTAGTAGCTAAAGCATTTACTCTTAAAGCAAGTTTACGCTTCAAGTTAGACGCTTTATTTTTATGTATTGTTCCTCTTCTTGCTAATTTATCAATCATTGAAGCTACAGAAGGTAATTTTTCTGAAGCTGCAGTTGGTTCTTCAATTGCACGAATGTCTCTGATTGCATTACGGGTTGTTTTTCCGTAATATCTATTGCGTGCATTACGTTTTGCACTTTGACGAACATCTTTTTTGGTAGCCTTATGATTTGCCATGTATTCTATTTTAGGGACGCAAAGATAGGGATATGATTTTTATAAAACGAGTTTTTTTTAATTTTTTATTTATAACAATAATCTTTTCGAAAAAAAATCATTTAAAAATACAAGATTTCTGTCTTAGATTCTTAAGTTTTAAGCCGATATTTGCAACCAAATTATCAATTAAAGCGCTTCAATAAAATTATATTAACCATTATGAAGGATTTTCAATTTATTACAAATTCCACTCCGGCCCATATTGAAAGTTTATATCAGGATTTTGTAAATAACCCTACTAGTGTCGATCAAGAACTAAGAAAGTTCTTTGAAGGTTTTGATTTTGCTGTTTCTAATGTGGCAAATGGAAAAGTTTCTGCTCAATCAGGAAATTCCCAGCCTGTAGGTAATCTTAATAAAGAATTTGCGGTTTATCAATTGATTCAAGCATATAGAACTCGCGGCCATTTGATTGCAAAAACAAACCCTATAAGAGAAAGGGTAGACAGGCATGCTAATCTTGAGATTTCTAATTTTGGTTTATCAGAAGCAGATATGAATGCGCAATTTCAAGTTGCCCATTTGCTTAACATCGAAAAAAATACTTTAAAAGATATTATCGCCCATCTTCAAAATTGTTACACAAATCATATTGGTATTGATTTTTCTTACATAAACGATGCTGAAAAATACAATTGGTTGTTAAATGCT
>CALQKL020000068.1 GCA_943331145.2 Chitinophaga pinensis | reverse complement strand
TTAGAAACGCCAGCAAGTTTAAAACTGTCTTTTACTCTAGCCAATTCCTCCAGCCAAGAAACAACTTTGTATTTATATTTCGATTCATCTAAACTTGTTTCCAATCCTTTTTTACTGGTTAATTTTATAATGCTAAAAACCAGTACAATCAATAAAATACTGAATAGAATAAAGAAGGGGTGATAAAGCGACAATAGAATTAAACCAAAAATTATTTGTAAGATTGCTGTTGAGAAATCAATAATAATTTTTGATAGGCTTTTTTGCAAAGTAAGCACATCGAAAAATCGATTCATCAGTTCAGGCGCATAATGCTTGTAAATTTGTTCGAACGTTATTTTCGGAATTCTATATGTAAAGTCAAATGCAGCACGGGTAAATATTTTTTGTTGAATGGTTTCAATAATTCTCATCTGCATTAGTTGCATGTAACCGCCTAATGCAATGCCAAGGGTAACTATAAAAACAAGCACCATCCATGAGACAGATACGCTTCCACCTTGAATGAGGTTGATGATCGCTTGAATTCCAATAGGCAACGAGAGCGCGATTACGCCTTTAAAAAAAGCATAGGTGTACACTTGATAAATCTCTTTGCTATCGGGTTTTAATAAAAGCCAAAATCGCTGATACGGTGTTTTCATATTGAACTATTTATTGATTGTAAAGCAAGGTTAATGTAAAATTTTGTAATGTAATCCGGTGTATTTTGTTTGTTTGTTAATCGAGGCAGATGTTCTCCAAAAAAAACTTGCAAATGCGCCCCTTCAAAAATGGTAGTCAACAGCATTTGAGGGTATTTATATTTTGGATTAATTTCATTGATAATTTTTGAAACGCGTTCAACAAACTGTTTGTAATTTAAAAATGCGCCTTCTTTATTTGACGTGTCAACATCTTTATTTAAATAGGTTTTTATCGATTCGGAGATAATAATTTGATGAAGCTTATTCATTTCAACATCTTCAATAAAAATATTTTCGTTTGCATTAGACAAAACCAAAGCGATGGATTTTTCTAATCTTACATTGGGACAAGAAATATTGGCAATTTCTAACATCAATCGACATTCCATCCAGCCCCAGTACCAAGAAATTAGATAACAAAGCAGTTGATTTTTACTTTTAAAGTATCTATAAATAGAAGCTTCAGGCGAACCAATAGATTCGCCAAGTTTTTTAAACGTAGACTTTTCAAATCCCAGTTCGGTAATCATTTCAACGGAGTGAAAAATAATCGACTTCCCTAATTTACTGGTAAACGGATCTATTTGGAATAATCCATCACTTACTTTGATTTTAAGGTTGGCCAGCAAATTGTCCATTTAATAGTTTTAATTGCAAATATAATAGTATTACTATCATTTTGAAAAATTAATTTCCAAAAAAATTAGACGCATTAAGGTTGAAGATTGTTTTATTGCGGAAATAGAATTAAAAATTTAAATAAATTAAAGACAATTCCATTTGAATGCTAAAAGCTAAATTCAAACAATAGATTTCTGTTTGAAAAAGGAAAAAAATGTTTAGAATGTCGCAAAATCTTTAATTGTGAAAGAAAAATAGAATAAAAACGTGTTGAGTATACCCAAAAATAAACTGGAAATCATTAAAAGTCTATGCATTAAATGATTCTAAAGCCAATAAAACATGTTTATTTAAAATAACATTTAAGCATTAAAAAGTATAATTAAAATAATTGTTGCCATCCAAATAAAGCAGCTTAATATGTATGACTAACCCATTCTTTGTGTAATACTTCCATTCTTTGTCAGAAACAATAACATATTCATTGTTATATTTTTCGACATAATAATTTAAGACTCCCACCGATTTTGGCATTGTAAAACAGTTGTCGCATAAACCTTTTGAATCAAAATAGTAATAATTTACAGTCCTGTCGTTTTGCCAAATTATAAATTTTAAATTATTGTCCGTAAATCTTGTTGTGAATTTTTCATTTGGAAATTCTACATTCCTAATATCGTATTCTGTGTAACCAAGCCTTGATTGAGCATCAGCAGCAAAAGAAATAAAAATCAAAAAAAAACTAATAAAAAGAAGTTTCATAAAAGAGCGTTTTAATTTTTTTATTATTTATTGTCGATATTTAAACGTTTAAAGAAATAAACTAATTTTTCATTAGGTTAATTCTAAAAAATATACAACAAAATTTAAACAAATTAATTTATTATCCAAAAAAGACTCCATAAAATATGTAAAAAATGTTTTTTTTATTACTACTTACTATTAAAATATTTTATTGAATTTAGGGAAGAAAAAATGCAAAATCATTTTTTCTTCAAAAAAACATGTCCATCCCAATAAGCTTTACAGGCATCAAATTGAGATTTCGACATTTTGTAATCGGGTATGGGCATAGCAGACTCGCTAGAGAAAGCGGTAATGAAAGCATACCCTTCTGAGATGGGTTTTAAAATCAAGGTGCATTGATTGGAAACGGGTAATGAATCAACAAACAAATGAGCCAATGTGTAATTTCGATTTTTCTCGTAAAATATTTGAGCTAGTTGCGCTGAAGAAGTCTCATCCATTGAAATAACAGCTTTAGTGCCTATTCCATTAGGATATTCTTGAATTGGCAAAGTTGATTCTATAATATGATTGCCATTTATGCCGGTTGATTTTTTATACGGATATTGTAGAATTTTTTCTAACAGTTCTTTTATATCATTTGCAAAATGGGAAAAGAATTTGGAGCCGGTTAAGGATAATTCTTGTTGGATTTGATTTTGGGTGTAGCCGTTTTTGAGAAACAATTGAATTATAGTATCATCAACTGATTCAAAATGCCGAAGCATGTGAAATTGGGATTTGGGGGTATATTTTATAGATTGAATTTCGATCATGAATTAATTTAAACGAAGAAAAAACAATTTCTTTAATTTTTTGATACAAATCAGTATTTTGATACTTTATTTTAAAACAAAATTTTCCAATTGTAAATAGGTTCCAATCAGCAGTTTAAAGTTTGTAAAAAAAACCTGCCTTACTAAAAAGCTCAATCAAATGAATATCAATATCGACAATTTAAAAAAGCTCATTGAATCTATTAGAAACATCAATTTTTTTCAACGATTATTTAGTTGGGGGAAAATCAGACAGCAATTAATAGATGGTGTGACAGATCTTCAAAAAATGGAATCTTTGATTGAACACTTAAACAATCAAAACGATTCATTGATGTTGGAATTAAATACTTCAAATGCAAATTTAAAAGCAGCAAACGATATCGTTTCTAGATATGATGGTGAAAGGGAAAGACTGAATTATATCATTCAAGAAAAAGAAAACAAATTAACTCAAATTGAAAAAGACCTTTCCTCCGTTATTACAGAAAATGAAAACAACAAAAGCAATCTTGCCAAATCTGAAAATCAATTGGCATTATTAACTCAAAAACATCAATCAAATGAAGTTGAGTTTTTAAAAATACGAGAAGAAAACAACAATTTAAATGCCGAAGAAAAAACTAGACGCGAAAAATATGAACAAGATGTTGTTGGTCTAAATGCCATAAGAACACAAATACAAGATGATCGAAATAGAGAATTAAATGATAGAGCCATTGCAGAAGCTGAACGAAGAGATAAACTAAAAGAAACCTGGAGTAAACATCAGATTAATGTAAAAGGATTGATAAAAAACATTTGTCAAAAACATACCATTGAATATGTTGACGCCGTTCCATTCAAAGGCGAACCAGACAACACGGTTAAAATTTGTGATGAGTTTGTCATCTTTGATGCAAAAAGTCCAGCTACAGATGATTTAAGCAATTTCCCAACTTATATTAAAACACAAGCTGAAAGTGCGAAGAAATATGCAAAACATGAAGGTGTAAAATCTGACATCTTTTTTGTGATACCCACCAACACATTAGAACGATTGACTCAATTTGTATTCAACTTGGCAGATTATAATGTCTTCATCATTTCGGTTGATGCACTTGAACAAATCATACTTAGTTTAAAAAAGATTGAAGAATACGAATTTGCGGAGCAGTTGAGTCCTGAAGAGCGCGACAACATTTGCAGGGTACTTGGAAAATTTGCGCATCTTACAAAAAGACGCATTCAAATTGATAGCTTTTTTGCCAAACAATTTATTGAACTCGCTTATAAATCGGAATCAGATTTACCAAAAGACATCTTTGAAAAAGTTGTTGAATTCGAACGCTCAGAAAAACTAAATCCTCCAATTGAAAAACGAGCAAAAGCCATTAGCACCAAAGAATTGGAAAAAGATTTAAACAAAATAAATAATGAAGCTTTTTCAAAAGGAATTATTATTGATGACACTAAAATTTCAAACGGTTTAAACGAGTTAGATTTATACAAACCTGAGGAAGATTAATTTAGATAATTATTCATTAATAATAATTACCTCTTTATCATTCAATCCCATTTGAAAAACAATTATATTTATGTAATTGCATCTTTCAAATAAAATCAATTTAAAAAACACAAAATGAAACAACATCTAAATACCATATTAATTTGTGCAGCAGTAGTAATTGGCATCACAATTCTTGGGAACGCTTATAAATACAAATTCACTTCTTCTGAAACCGTTTCAGTAACAGGATTGTCTGAAAAGGATTTCACCAGCGATTTAATAGTCTGGGGAGGCTCATTTAGCAGAAATGCCATGGAATTAAAAGATGCCTATGCTGCATTAAAACTAGATGAAGCAGCTATAAAAACTTATTTAAATTCAAAAGGTATTGTAGACAGTTGCATTGTATTTTCGGCGGTTAGCATGACAAAAGAATTTCAACGTCAATATGATGAGAGGGGGAATGAAATAAGCTCAAGTTTTGCAGGTTATACCTTAACAGGAAATGTACGTGTAGAATCACATGAAATAGAAACCGTAGAAAAATTATCCAGAGAAATTACAGAATTATTGGAAAAAGGAATTGAGTTGAATTCAAATACGCCAGAATATTATTACACCAAATTAAATGAATTAAAAATTGACCTTTTGGCTAAGGCAAGTGAAGATGCGAAAACTAGAGCTGAAACCATTGCTAAAAACAGTGGCACATCTTTAGGCGGTATAAAAAAAGCCAATATGGGTGTTTTTCAAATTACAGGTAAAAATGTAAATGAAACATTTAGTTATGGTGGTTCATTTAATACCAGCAGCAAATTAAAAACGGCTTCTATTACTTTAAAGGTGGATTATCAATTGAAGTAATTTTCCCTGTTGATATTTATATATAACCAGTTTATTAAATTGGACAATTAAGACAATATTTCTGTAAAGAATATCATTTATCTTTGCCCACTTTATGAAATACATTAACGAAATCAACAAGCGCAAGACATTTGCCATCATATCTCACCCGGATGCCGGAAAAACAACGCTAACGGAAAAATTCTTGTTGTTTGGTGGTGCTATTCAAACTGCAGGTGCTGTAAAAAGCAATAAAATCAAGAAACATGCAACGAGTGATTTCATGGAAATCGAGCGTCAAAGAGGTATTAGTGTTGCCACGAGTGTAATGACTTTTGAATACAAAGACTTTTTGATAAATCTATTAGATACGCCTGGGCATAAGGACTTTGCTGAAGATACTTACAGAACATTAACGGCGGTAGATAGTGTGGTATTGGTGATAGATAGTGTAAATGGTGTGGAAGCACAAACGCGTAGATTGATGGAAGTAATTGCGATGCGCAAAACACCCGTTATTGTATTTATCAATAAAATGGATCGTGATGGGAAAAACAGATTCGACCTTTTAGAAGAAATTGAAAATGAATTAAAGATTCAACTTCATCCAATGACTGTGCCTATAAACAGTGGGAAGGATTTCAAAGGGGTATATAATCTGCATGAAAAAAACTTGGTTTTATTTACAGCAGGAACAAAGGCTAATGATGAAGATGTATTGGAAATAAGTGATTTAAATGATGCCAAATTAGATGAAATTATTGGCAATAAAAATGCAGAAACATTACGTGAAGACGTAGAATTAATTGATGGGGTTTATGGCGAATTAAATGAAGCAGATTATTTATCGGGAACTACGGCGCCAGTATTTTTTGGAAGTGCCGTAAATAATTTCGGGGTTAGAGAGATGCTAAACACATTCGTTAGAATAGCCCCTACTCCTCGTCCACGCGGAACTACAACCCGCGATGTAAATCCACAAGAAGATAAGTTTAGTGGTTTTATTTTTAAAATACATGCCAACTTAGATCCGAAGCATAGAGATAGAATTGCATTTTTAAGGGTATGTTCTGGCAAGTTTTCGAGAAATACATTTTACAACCACGTTCGATTGGAAAAAGATGTTCGTTTTAATAATCCATATAGTTTTTTAGCACGTCAAAAGGATGTAATAGAAGAAGCTTATCCTGGCGACGTCGTAGGTTTATTTGATACGGGAAATTTTAAAATTGGCGATACACTAACTGAAGGCGAAAATTTTTATTTCACCGGAATACCTAGCTTTTCTCCAGAAATATTTAAAGAGGTTTCGAATAAAGACCCAATGAAAACCAAGCAACTCGAAAAAGGCTTGATGCAATTAACGGACGAAGGTGTGGCTCAGTTATTTACTCAATTTGGAGGAAACAAAAAAATCATTGGTTGCGTTGGTGAACTTCAATTTGAAGTTATACAATATCGACTTTTACAAGAGTATGGCGCTTCTGTACAAATGAATAATTTGCCATTTTATAAAGCATGTTGGCTTACGAGTAAAGATGCTAAAAAGCTAGATGACTTTACAAAGTATAAACAAGCCAATATTGCAGAAGATAAAGATGGAAATGTTGTTTATCTTGCCCAAAGCGAATGGTTTTTAAATACAGAAATAACCAATAACCCAGATATTGAATTTCATTTCACTTCTGAAATACATAAGTAAAAAACCTGCCCGCCGTGGCGGGTAAAAATTTAAAATTCAAAATGGAAGTTATTAAGCTTGAGCTGATCATAATTGTTTAAACATTATTAATTATGAAACGAAGTAAAAACGACAAAATCTTAGGAGGGGTATTAGCAGGAATTGCTTCTGCGCTGGGTGTTTCAGCGGGTTTAATTAGAGTGATATTTCTAGTAGGATTTTTCGCTATTGGAGGCATTACATTTGGCATATCATCAGGTGCAATGTTGATGATTTATTTATTGCTTTGGATATTTTTGCCTGCTGAATAAAGAATGAGCTGTTGGTTATCCGAATTTAACTCGTGGCATCTTACCTGATCAAAAGTACATTTCCTTTAAGTACTTTCTCTTTACCATACTTATCGATTCCTTTTACGATATACACGAAATTCCCAGCGTTTTGTTTCATACTTTTATACAATCCATCCCATGCCTTTCCCATATTATTTGTCTCAAAAACCAAAACACCGTATCTATCAAAAACCCTAAAATAATCAAGGCGTTGAATTCCAACATAAGTAGGTTTAAAGTTATCATTTAACCCATCTCCATTTGGTGTAAACGCGTTTGGAATATAAATTGATGGGCCTCTTAACACCCTAATAAATACGGTATCTTGATCAGAGCATCCATAATCATCAGATATAGTTAGTACAAATTGTGTATCATCCGTTAAAACAGCAATTGGGTTTGCAGTTGTTGGGTTATTCAAAACAGAAGCCGGAGACCATAAATAATGATTAAAACCAGCTCCATGAAGTTGATATGGCTCGTTATAAATCGCAATATCATCTGGCCCAGCATTAGCTGTTAATTTTGGCTGAACAATTAAATTAACAATAGCAGTGTCATAACATCCAAATGAATTTGTCAATACCAATTGATAATTTCCAGAAGTATTTATGCTGCTTGGATTTGCAACCACAGTGTTATTAAATGTCCAAACGATATTTTGATTTCCAGTATTGTAAACTGAATTAAGATTAAAATTAGTTCCAAAACAAATATGCTGTTCAACATCATTTCCTAAAACAGGTTTTCTCACAATTCTAATTATAATTTCATTTCTTGGGCTTTCGCAATTTCCATTAATTTGACTTACATAAAAATGATAAATCCCTGGTATATTGGTAGAAGGAACTGGAGGAATTGAGCTGCCTACTCCACCAGTTGGGGATGTATACCATAATAGTGGATAAGATCCGGTTGCAGTTAATGGTTGAGAAACAGCATTTTGGCAAATTGTTTGATTTGATATTACCTGTGGTTTTGGCGGCGTTTGATTTACCGTTAGTTGTAAAGTTGCAATTGAATCACAACCATTATGATTTACAAGTGTAACCGTATGTGTTCCTCCTACTGTAATCGATTGCCCATTCCACAAATAAGGCAATTCATTGCTGCAAATGATAATTGTTGTTGTGCTCGAAGTTGGAAAAGTAATAGTAAGATTTACAATCGCCAAACTATCACATCCTGCTGAATTTGTTGTCGAAAATGTATATAATCCTGCAGCATTGTAGTTTGTTCCATTCCAATTAAATGGCAATTGATTGTAACAACGAGTAATGGTTGTTGTGCTTTGTGAAGTACTTGTTACCGTTAGATTAACAATTGCCAAACTATCACATCCTGCAGCATTCGTTGTAGTAAATGTATAAGCCCCAGCTGCATTGTAGTTTGTTCCATTCCAATTGTATGGCAATTGATTGTTACAACGAGTGATATTGGTAATGCTTTGTGTTGTATTATTTATCGTAAGATTCACAATCGCCAAACTATCACAACTTGCGGCATTGGTTGTTGTAAATGTATAAGTACCCGTAGCATTATAGTTTGTTCCATTCCAATTGTATGGCAATTGATTGCTACAACGTGTTACGTTAGTTGTGCTTTGCGTTGTGTTAGTAACTGTAAGATTCACAATCGCCAAACTATCACAACCTGCGGCATTGGTTGTTGTAAATGTGTAAGAACCTGCTGTGTTATAGTTTGTTCCATTCCAATTGTATGGCAATTGATTGTTACAACGTGTGATGTTCGTTGTATTTTGTGTGGTATTTGTTATTGTAAGATTAACAATCGCTAAACTATCACAACCTGCAGCATTTGTTGTGGTAAATGTATAAGAGCCAGCTGCATTATAGTTTGTTCCATTCCAGTTGTATGGCAATTGATTATTGCAACGAGTAATATTGGTAGTACTTTGAGTAACGTTTGTTATTGTCAAATCAACAATTGCCAAACTATCACATCCTGCAGCATTTGTTGTGGTAAATGTATAAGAACCTGCTACGTTGTAATTTGTTCCATTCCAGTTGTATGGCAATTGATTGTTGCAACGTGTGATATTGGTAATGCTTTGTGTTGTATTATTTATCGTAAGATTCACAATTGCCAAACTATC
>CALQKL020000067.1 GCA_943331145.2 Chitinophaga pinensis | reverse complement strand
CTAGGGCATAGGCACCACCACCTCCACCACCGGTTTCTGTACCATTATTAGAGGTAGAACCTCCGCGGCCGCCACCACCCCACACTTCTACTTTAACACTGGTTACACCTAAAGGTGCAGTCCAAGTGGTTGTGGCTGTACTGGTAATGGTGGTACTTTCTTCAGTAAGTATCAAAATGGCATCTGTATTACCGCTGCTAATCGTGCTACTACAGTTTGATGCAGTTTTGATGGCAGTAATGGTAATAGTGGTATAACCTGCTGTTGCTAGCGCAGATGTTGCAAAGGTTCCTGTACCAGCTGCTATAGTAACAGATGCGGTGGAACCAGTTGCTGTGTTATCACCAGTAAGATTATAGGTAACGGTATATGTACCGTTGGCAAGACTGGTTGAATTAATGGTTACCGTTGAGGTACCCCCGGGTGCAGGGTTGGTTACACCCCCAATACTAAAATTGGATATATTCGGCGATGCATTAACGGTTAAAGTACCATTTACATAAGTAATGGTATAGTTAGCTAAGCCTGTACCTACTGCATTAGTAGGAACAATAGGGTAAGTGCCGGCTGTTGCAGAAGACGTTGATCCAGTACTTGATAAAGTAGCACTCGTTACCGTATTACCCCCTATCAATCCGCTTGCCGTAAATTCAGTACCTGCAAATGTAAATGTTGTACCAGCGCAATTGGATTGATTATTGGCGGTGATGGTTAACGGAGCATTGGCAATAGTAAATGCTGTTGCACTTGAACTCGCTGAGTTGTAGAAGCCATTTGATGCTAATGTAGCTGTTACCGTATATGTACCCGCATTCGTTGGTGCTGTTGAGCTAGCTGGGTACGTTGTGCCTCCTGTACCTACATAACTAAAGGTATAACTTGGGCCAGTTGGAGTAGCTGTATTTGGCCCTTGTGCAGAACCGTTATAAGTATAAGTTCCAACCGTTGGGGTTACCGTAGGTGTAGTTCTACTATCGGTACCTACCGTTATTCTACCAGTTGTAGAATTGGTGAAAAAAGTTGCATCAATATAAGTTGCCCCTGAACCTGTAAAACCCCAAGTACCGTTGGCCGTACCCATTCCTCCTAACGTCATTGAACCAACTGTTTCATTAGAAATTATATCGGCCTTTGCACCAGTAGATATAACTAAGGAATTTGAATTTGCACCAAGTGCTGATGTATTGTTTATTACCAAAGTTCCTGCAGAAACTGTTGTAGTTCCTGTATAGGTATTGGTTCCTGATAATCTCCAAGTACCTGCTCCATTTTTAGTTAACGAGGTTGGTGTTGATATAACACCCGACATAGTACCTGTTCCAGCAGAACCATCTAATGTTAAACCAAAAGCGCCAGTTCCTACTGTTCCACTACAAGTTAATGTTCCTGAACTAGTAGCCGTTATCGTACTCGCAGAACCTAAAGTAATATTACCACTATAGGACGCATTTCCCCCTGTATTGGTTAAAGCGCCTGCGGGTGTAGCGGTTAATCCTGTACCATTTAATGTTAATGCTTCTGCTGCTCCAGGCGTCACCCCATTTAAATCCAATACGGCTCCTGAGCTAACAGATGTTCCTGCTGCTGCGGTACCCAATGCTGCAGTATTTCCAGTTTTTAGAGTACCCGCAGTAATTGTTGTTAGTCCGGTATATGTATTTGTTCCAGATAAAATTAATTCTCCAGCTCCATATTTAGTTAAAGCAAAAGCTCCTGAGATTACGCCGCTTATTGTAATATTTCCTGTGGTTCCAATGCCTGATGCACTTGCCATTGTAACGGTCCCACTGTATGAAGCTGCTGTCCCAGAACTATTTATCAATGCACCTCCTGTTGAGATACCTGTACCATTTAACGTTAAAGCTTCTGCTGCTCCAGGCGTTACCCCATTTAAATCCAATACGGCTCCCGAGCTAACAGTTGTTCCGGCTGCCGCGGTACCCAACGCTGCGGTATTTCCTGTTTTCAAAATACCTGCACTTATGGTATTAGATCCTGTATATGTATTGGTACCAGATAAAAGTAATTCTCCTGCACCGTCTTTTGTAATGCCAAAAGTTGCACCACTAATTACTCCCGACATGGTTAAGTCGGTTGCAGAAGTTCCATCATCGGCTACAGTTATGGTTCTGGTTGCACCCAAAGCAACCGGACAAGCCATATCTGCACCATCTGTTCCTGTAGTTGCATCCGTTACGTTAATATTTCCAGCAAGGGTTAACAAGCCAGAACCTGTAATAGATGATCCTGTAACAGCGCCACATTCCAAATTTAATGAAGTGGGCGAACCGATTGTATTGCTACCCATAGCTAAAACAGCTCCTTTATTAACCGACAAAGATCCACTAACAGTTAAGTTAGCAGATAATGTTGTAGTTCCTACAGAATCTTTAAAATTATGGAAAGATGTAAATATCGTTGAAGGCAAAGTATTATTTGCCTTCAATACAACTGTACCTGTGCTAGGTGTCCAAGTGGCCACACCATCCCCAAGATCAAACGAACCAGTCACCAATCTTGAGTTGGCAACCATTGTAATTGTACCAGGGTTATCATTATTATTACCCGAGGTTGATTGGGTTAAAACAATTGACCCTGCTTCTAATGTTGACCAACTAACAAAAGTGATGGTACCACCTCTATTTGTATTAGTACTTCCATTTCCTCCAACTGTTACAGCACCCGTAACCGTTAACTTGGGATTACCAGAGGAAGCAAAAGTTAGCGTTGCTCTGGTATCCGCGGAAGAACCACCAATTTGTAAACTGGCACAAACGGCATTGGTAATATTTACAGTAACTGATAAATCAGCTCCACCATTACCATTTGCTGCTAAAGTTACTGCGTCTGAACTGGTAGGAACTCCATTGGGAGACCAGTTGTTTGCATCGCCCCAATTGGAAGTGCTTGCACCACCATCCCAAGTTTTTTGGGCATAGCTGGCTTGGCTGATAAATAGCAAAAACGCACATACTAATAGCATGGGCTTTAAGGAAACTAAATTTTTCATTTTCTTTTGGGTTGGGTTGGGGTACATTTTCTTTTGTTGTTTTTATTATTATTTCTATTTTGATGTTTGTACTGGTTTTATAAAAATTTTCAAAACATTTAAATCATTGGCTTCATACCAGAAATTCAGTTCCTAAAAAGTATATTTCATATTGGTATCAAAAACCATAAACTATATAAATAATTTAATTATCTTAAATAGAATAAATGATAACAAAACTTGAGTAAATTAATACTGTAGGTAGTTCAAAAATAATTGGATAAATAGGTCGGCTTCTTTGAAGGAAATAACGATAACGTTAGGTGGATTAATACATTAAATTTTATTTTTTTGAAAAACTAAAACTTAACGAAGTGTGAAACTATATAACAGAAAATAAAAATCAAAGCATTTTGATGATTTTTTTCGGCAATAATAAAAAAATTGAAATCTATATAAACGAAAACAGTTTTTTTAGACAAAATTCAACATCCATCACCTTCAAACATAGCCTTATTCCAAAAAATCAATCATTCCGATTTGAAGTCGACTTACTGTATAAACAAATTTTACATCATTAGGTTCGTTCATTTTCATAATAAAAAGTTTTTTTCTTTGGTATTATGCTAAACGAAATAAGTTTTAACATATTGTGTAAAAACGTCAAAAGAAGAAGGTTTGTTGTTTGTTGTTTGGGGTTTATGACGGCATTCCCAACCTTTTGTAAGGGTTGAAAATATTCAACCCCTTCCACACAAAAAAAAACCGCCCCTAAATTAGGAGCGGTCTATTTATTTAAAATTCGATTTAATTAGTTCGATTTGATATCGATGGTATCTTTATCTCCACCACCAATTTCGCAATTTGTAGATATTCTATCGGCACTGATCCCTTCTTTTTCCACTAAGAATACTTTAACGGCATCTACTCTTTTTTGACAAACAGCTTGTGCTGCTTTAGATGCTTCAGGATATCCGTTTATTGTAATGTTACATTTTGGATTTGCTTTTAATTTAGTAGCAACATTTAGCAATAATGGTTTCAAATCAGCACCTATTCCTGTTGTTTTTGATTTGAACGTTAAGCTAGGATAATCAGCTGGACATTCTGAAACAACTACTGGAGGGTTTTTGCAACACTCAGGATCAGGACATTTACCAACACCATCAGCATCTACGGGTTGACACTCTGTAGGAGTAACCAATTGCTTATCTAAATTATCTGGAACTCCATCACCATCAGAATCTCTTGTAACACCATGTGTATCAACACCAACACCAGAAGGCGTATTTGGCTCACGATCCAATTGATCAATTACACCATCGCCATCAGCATCTTCGTAAGTTGGTTTTGGGATTTGTTGATGTCTTGGCTTGTTTAATTCACTATATACATAATCAAGCGGATTTAACCACCATAATGGCTCAACTGATTTAGAACCCAAGTTGAAATTCAAACCAAGTGAAAAATAATTATAAGAATCAAATCCTGTGGTTAGTACTCCGTCTCCATATGGATGCTCTTGCCATTGTTGGCCATCCAATAAATCATCTTTTACAAATGTTTGACGATCTTCTAATGAAATATTGATGCGTTTTGCAAGTCTGTAGCTGATTCCAACAATTGCAGTTGCAGAGAAATCTAAAGTTTGATTACCAATTTTGGGTTTACGTTCGCCATAATTTTCAGCGGCTTCTTCGTAAGTTTTATCCATTCCCGCTTTTAATTTCTTTATGATATCTCTTCTGTTTTTATACTTAAAATCTGTGTTATTGTATAAATCAGTATATAAAGCACTGTACGTATTGCCAGTAGATTCGTTTCTAGCATTGATTTTTGTTTCGTAAGCAGTAGCTCCAAAGCCACCACCAATGTATACGTTCCAATTTGATTTTTGTTTGTAAAAATTGATGTTGTTTACAGCCATCAATAATTGTAAACTTAAATCTTGTGTTCTGTTTTTGTAGTTATAATATACTACTTCAGCTGCACGACCAGGAATTGTTGTAGAGCCATTTGAAGTAGGTGCACTATAATATTGACTTAATGCTTCGTTATTGGCAAAATTTCCAGCTGCTTTCCAGTTTAATCCTTTTGCAGTTCCGTATAAATATTGCATTCTAACAGAGAATAAATGACCTAAAGATTTTCTAACATGAGCAGAAAAACCCAATGTAGGTGTAACAGTTGAAACATCGCCTAAAACATTAAATAAACCGCCAGACACCCCCACTTCCCACATATTGCGTGGTTTAGAAGGATAATTGTACGTGTTGTTCCAAAACTCGTTTTGCTGAGGCATTCCCTTACGGGTTACAACTATTGTGTCGTATACATCATAAACTGCTGTTGACTTTTGAGCAAATGCGGATCCCATAAATAGGATGAACATTGTCATTAATAATGTGTACTTTTTTGTTTGCATAACTTTTAAATGATTATTCGTTTTCTTAAATTTACTAATTTATGTGGGCAAATTTATTTAAGTAACACCCAATTACCAAAAAAAACAATATTTATTTTTAATTAAGCCTCAATTAATTTAAAAAATGAGGCTTTTGAGTGCATTATTTGAGATAATTCAAAAGTCAACATTAAAAATTAAAAAATCTGCTCTACTTCGAGATTGTAAAATACTAATTTCCCTTTTCACTTTTTACTTTTTACTTTTCACTTTTCACTTTTCACTTTTTACTTTTTAAAAATTTAATTTGAAGTCGAACTTGCCTTTACTATCTTGCTAAATATTTAAATGAAATTTTCAGCACATACCATAAATGAAGAATTAAGCATATTCGAAAAAAAATTTGCTGCAGCTGCCAAGAGTAAAGTTCCATTATTGGATAGAATTATGCAGTACATCATTCGAAGAAAAGGCAAACAACTCAGGCCAATGTTTGTTTTTTTAAGTGCAAAACTACATGCTCCAATTAACGAAAGTACTTACCGCGCTGCATCTTTAGTAGAATTGCTCCACACTGCTACCCTCGTACACGATGATGTAGTGGATGAATCATTAGAACGTAGGGGTTTTTTTTCCATCAATGCCATTTGGAAAAATAAAATTGCAGTTTTGGTGGGTGATTATCTTTTGTCAAAAGGATTGCTATTGTCTACTGCAAACAAAGACTTTCAACATTTAGAAATATTATCTGATGCAGTTAGAAAAATGAGTGAAGGTGAATTATTGCAATTGGAAAAATCAAGAAAATTAAATCTCGACGAATCCATTTACTTTGAAATTATAACCAACAAAACCGCTTCATTACTCGCTTCCGCTTGTGCTGTTGGAACATTTACCACAACTCAAAATATGGAAACCACTGAAATCATGCGCAATTTTGGAGAAAAAGTGGGAATCGCTTTTCAAATAAAAGATGATTTATTTGATTATGGAACTGAAAAAATAGGCAAACCAACCGGAAACGATATACGAGAAAAAAAACTAACCTTACCGTTGATTTACACATTAAACAAAGTAGATAAAAGCATTCGAAAAAGGTTAATATACATCTTAAAAAACAAGCACAAAAACCAAACACAAATTAATTTTGTAATTGAGCAAGTCATTGAAGCCGGCGGTATTGAATACGCAACACAAAAAATGCTTGCATACAGAGATGAGGCGCTTTCTATATTGCATCAATTTAATAAAACAGCTGTACGTGATGAACTTGAATCATTAGTACGTTTTACAACAGATAGAAATTATTAGGTTTGGAAAAAAAATGGAACATACTGCAAAAAGATGAAACGACTACAAAGGCGTTGAAGGAATCATTAAAAATAAATGAAACCATTTGTGCGATGCTTGTACAACGTGGCATTAACAGTTTTGAAGAAGCAAAAAAATATTTTCGTCCGGATTTAAATAATCTGCACAGCCCTTGGCTTATGAAAGACATGAGAAAAGCAGTGGACCGTGTGGATGTTGCCATTTTAAATAAAGAAAAAATCCTTGTATTTGGTGATTATGATGTTGATGGCACAACAGCTGTTGCTTCCTTTTACCAGTTTTTATGTAGCATTTACAACCCCGAATTTTTAGATTATTATATCCCGCATCGTTATAAAGAAGGATATGGTGTAAGCAAAGCAGGCATTGACTTTGCAAGCGCTAATGGTTTTAAATTAATTGTTTGTTTGGATTGTGGCATTAAATCGGTTGACCTTATAGAATATGCAAAGTCATTAGGAATTGATTTTATCATTTGCGATCATCATTTGCCAGGGAACGTACTTCCAAATGCTTGTGCTATTTTAAATCCCAAACAAATAGATTGTAATTATCCATATAAAGAACTTTGTGGATGTGGGGTTGGGTTTAAATTTATGATGGCATTGAGCGAACACTTTCAAAAAGAAGCCGATTATTATTTAAGATATTTAGATTTAGTAGCTATAGCCATAGCAGCAGATATCGTTCCAATGACAGACGAAAACAGAATTCTGGCATACCATGGTTTACATAAAATAAATACCAACCCTTCATTGGGTATAAGCACCATTATTAAATTAGGGGCAATTCAAAAAAAATTAACCATTACAAATGTGGTGTTTATCATTGCACCAAGGGTTAATGCTGCGGGAAGGATGGATGACGCTAGAAAAGCCGTTCAATTATTTATTGAGCAAAATGAAACAGAAGCCATTAAACTAGGTGAAATGCTTCAATCTGATAATAAAGAAAGAAAAGAAACCGATTCTTCAATTACCCAAGAAGCGTTGGAAATTTTGCAAGAGGATGTTTCTTTTAATGACAAAAAAAGTTGTGTCATTTACAGAGAGCATTGGCATAAAGGGGTTGTAGGCATCGTAGCATCACGCATTATCGAGCATCATTACAAACCAACCATCGTGCTTACTTTAAGTGATGGTATTGTAACCGGAAGTGCACGTAGCGTAAAAGGATTTAATTTACATGAAGCCATTTATGCTTGCAAAGAACATTTACTTGTTTTCGGTGGTCATTTTGCAGCAGCAGGACTCTCCATGTTGCCAGAAAATGTGGAAGCATTCAAAAATAAATTTGAAGCAGTTGTTGCAGCTACAATCAAACCCGAATCATTAATTCCTGAAATTATTATTGATTCGGAAATTCAATTTTCAGAAATCAACCAAACCCTTTTTAATATCATCAGCCAAATGGAACCTTTTGGCCCAGAAAACATGCGCCCTGTTTTTATAGCAAAAAATGTAGTGGACAGCGGCTACTCAAAACTGCTTAAAGAACAACATATAAAATTTGTTGTCAAACAAAATAACATCACTCAAAATGGAATTGGTTTTAAAATGCGCGAGAAACTAGATTTACTTCAATCCAAACAACCCGTAGATTTAGTTTTCTCACTTGAGGAAAATGAATGGAATGGAAATGTAACCATTCAACTTATGGTTGACGATTGTAAATTGAGTACATCAAATTAGCTCCAGCGGAGCGACCTGTTACCCATAAAAACAACATCATATAAGCTCCATAGGAGCGACCTGTTTCTAACAAAAAACAACATCATATAAGCTCCATAGGAGCGACCTGTTTCTATGCCTAACACCTACTCCCAAATATACATCCAAATAGTGTTTGTTGTAAAACGAAGACAAAACCTGATTAGCAAACAACACAGGGAAGAATTACATAAATTCATAACAGGAATTGTGACAAACCGAGGACAAAAAATGCTTGCTGTTTTTGCCATGCCCGATCATGTGCATTTATTAGTAGGTTTACAACCGAATGTTTCCGTTTCAGATTTAGCAAGGGATATAAAAGCAGGTTCATCCAAATTTATAAACGATAGCAATTGGATAAATGTGAAATTTAATTGGCAAGAAGGATTTGGTGCTTTTTCTTATGCGAAAAGCCAAATAGACAATGTGATAAAATATATTTTAAATCAAGAAGAACACCATAGAAAACAAACTTTTAAAAAAGAATATCTTGATTATCTTCAAAAACTTGAAATTGATTATGATGAAAGATATTTGTTTGAATGGATCGAATGATACAGGTCGCACCTACGGAGCTGCAAATAAAACATTCCAAATGATGATATAACTAGGTCGCACCTACGGAGCTTTTAAAAAACAACTTCTCAAATTTCGCTATAAACATTACGCTCCTATGGAGCTAAAAAAAGCAATGAGAATAGTGTTGTAAAAATTGTACGCCTAGGTCTGATGTTTGATAAAATATTTCTATTCAAAAAAAATGCTCAATCTTTTTTGTGTTTCCCTTTTCATAAGAAAATGAAATATAAGCCAAGTGTTAAAAAAAGCTCCATCATGACGAATTTTTATAACAGTAAAACAATCAATCCTATAAGCTCCATCGGAGCGACCTGTTAATACAGAAAAAACCGATTGAAAATCCATAATGTGCATTACGAATTTTCAATCAGTTAATAATCAAAAATGAAAATTTTGAATTACTAATGTAAAATCCTAATTTTTCTCCAACAACTCTACACTTCTATTTATAAAAGAAGTAAGGTTATTTCCTGTTAGTAATCCTTGAGACAACAATGCCAAATCAGCTAGATTTTTGG
>CALQKL020000066.1 GCA_943331145.2 Chitinophaga pinensis | reverse complement strand
TCAAGATTCTGTGTACACAGATACGGCAAAAAAAGGCATAGTACTCAAACAAATTCCTGAACAATCAAGTACCGTAAAAATTAATCGAACGGTTATTCTAACGGTAAATAGAGTAACGCTTCCACTTGTTGATATGCCTGCATTACAAGGTAAATCTTTAAATTTTGCACTTGAAATGCTGAGAAGAAGCCATTTGAAATTAGGAGATACCATTTTTAAGCCGGATTTTATGCGCGGCTCAGTATTAGATCAGTTATTCAGGGGAGATAAAATAATATCAGGTACAAAATTGCCATGGGGTAGCTATGTAGATTTGGTTATTGGAGGAGGATTGCAAGAAGAAGCTATTTTGGTTCCTGATTTAGTTGGTATGACATACAATCAAGCAAAAATAATTTTAGATGAAAATGGAATTATTTTAGGAGCTGTAATTCCTGATCAAAATGTATCAGATACAGGGGCTTCTTATATATGGAAGCAAAATCCTCCTAGATACAATGATCAAAACGAACCCGTATACATACAACCCGGTCAACTTCTAGATTTGTGGCTTTCTGTTGATACGAAAAACCCTGTTGATTCATTATAATAATCTGAATAATATGCAATTGATTCATCCCGAAGAATTACACGAAAAATTAAAAAATAACGAAACCATTAATTTGGTTGATGTTCGTCAACCTGATGAACATCAAGAATTTAATATTGGGGGCATTTTACTTCCTTTGGGCCAAATTCAAACAATGCAAATTGATGAAATCGAGTCATTGAAAGACGAAGAAATAATTTGCTATTGTCGAAGTGGACAACGCAGTATGCAAGCAGCAATGATGCTAGAAACCATTGGGTTTAAAAATGTTTTCAATTTAGTTGGTGGCATGCTCGCGTGGAAATCGAAATTCGAAAATCAATAGCAAGCTATCTTCTAGTGTTTAATGGTAATCCCTGTCATGAAATTAAATGTCGCCATCGGATAATAATAGTTTTCAGTTGTAAAAGCACCACCATAAATATAACTGAATGTATATCCGTTAGCTACATAATTTTTGGCGAAAATGTTATTCCCCTGTAGGAAAAGCTGAATTGTATTTTTATTTTTCAATTCAACATCATAACAAACTTTTACGTCTTCTACAAAATAGTCATCTATTTTTCTGCTTTCATTTGCTGTGTTGTCAAGATATTGCTTTGAAACGTATTTACTCATCAAATCAATGGTTAAGTTTTTTAATGGGGTAATGGCAATGTTAGCTGCTGCAGTTACTGATGGCGAAAAGGATAGGTTGGCCGTTTTATAAAATTTCGTTTCCTGTGTATAGGTATCGTAGTTGTCTATGTACTCTGTAAAGTTTTTTACTTTATTCATGCTGAAAGTTGCATTTCCTGACAAGGCAAATAATTTAGATGGTTTTATTTTTCCTTCCAATTCTATCCCTGCTCTAAAACTTTTTGGAATATTGGTTCTCGTGTATGCATACACGTCATTTACTTTTCCAGTCAGTATCAATTGGTTTTTATAAAACATGTAATACAAGTTGCAACTCCATGTGTATTTTGAACGATGCTTTTCTATACCCAATTCAAAATCATGTAGCGATTCTGCTTTGGGCGCATCTTTAATATTGGCTTCAAAATCATCTCGATTGGGTTCTTTATTAGCATTTGCATAAGATAAATAAATCTTCCATTTTTTGTTATTGTAGGTTATACCTGCTTTGGGATTTAAAAACATAAAGTTGTTTTTAAGCAATAATGAAGGATTGTTTCTAAAGCCATTGATGTTGTATTTTACCGTTCTAAGTTGCACATCTAAATATGTTTGCCAGTTATTGTTTAGGCTTTGTGTCCATTTTGAATATAATGCACCTTCTTTTTTATCCGCATTTAAATTGTACCATTTATAATTTGTAGGAATCGCATTTGCTATTATTGATTTTGGTATAATGCCATAGTGTTGGCCATCATAATTATTTATTGTACCGCCGATGTTTAATTGAGTATTTCCATTTTTATATTGAGTGTAAAAATTGCTTCCATAAAAATAATTATCCAACCACAATTGTCGGATTAAATCCGTTTGGGTTGTGGTATCTGTTCCGTTTATGTAATTGGGTAAACCATAACTTTCAAGAGATGCACTTGCTTTGTATTGTTCAAAATATCCTTTTCCTCTAATCAAAAATACGGCAATATTGCTGCTCCATTTGTTATTGATTTTATTGTTTAAAAACAACTGATAATGAGTTTGCGTATAATTGTCTGTTTCATTTTCATAGGGTGTTCCTTGCTTTTCATTTCCAGCTGGATTATATGTTCTATTGGAATCTAAAGTTGCTTGATTGATGCCAAACCATGCTGCATATGTTTTTTCTTTCCCGGAAAAAATATTTAATCGAATTGATTTTCTCTCGTCAACATAAGCTGCACTGGTGAAAAAAGATTGTAATCTACTATTTGATCGGTCTACATATCCATCACTTTGAATATTGCTTAATCTGCCGCTAAATATGTAATGGTTTTTTATTAATCCGGAGTTTAACATTAAACTATTCTTAAAGGATTGATAACTTCCAAATGAATTGCTGAAACAAAGTGATTTTGTTTTATCGATTTCATTTGTATTGATATGCACTGATCCGCCAAATGCGCCGTTTCCATTGGTAGTAGTACCAACGCCACGTTGTATTTGAATGCCATTTGCAGACGAAGCGATATCAGGTAAGTTTACTAAAAATGTACCCTGACTTTCTGGGTCATTGAATGGTACGCCATTGATGGTGATATTTATTCTTGAAGCATCTGTTCCCCTAATTCTAAATCCCGTGTATCCAATGCCGTTACCTGCATCAGAATTGATTTGAATTGATGGCGTTTGATTGATTATAAATGGCAAATCCCTGCCGATATTAAATTTTTCAATTTCTTTTTTCGAAATATCAGACTTGATAAAAGGTGCATTGTCAGATGCTTTTACGGCATTGATTTCAATGGGGGCAAGTAAAGCAGTGTCTTTTTTTTCTTCTTTTTTTTGTGCGTCAGTTGTTACACTGAAAAAGATTGACATTGCAATCAAACAGAAATTCTTCATGAGTTTTAAATTGTGCCGAACATCCGGATAAGTACTATCCAATTTGTTATATAAATTCTTTTCTCCCTTCGCAGGCATTATCCTGAGCAGGTTATCGGGTATTATCTCAGCCTTCAAAAAGAAAGCACCCCGGAAATTCAAGCAGATGAAAATAAATTTGAAAAACGAAGATAATAAAAATAACTTTTGGATAGAAACATTTATTCCGTTAGCTTTGCTCCGCGAAGTAGAGCAGCGGTAGCTCGTCGGGCTCATAACCCGAAGGTCAGAAGTTCGATCCTTCTCTTCGCAACTTTTTAAAAGGTCTGATTTTTTCAGGCCTTTTTTTTATGTTTTTACATTTTCCTTTATATATTTACAAAAAAAAATTATGAAAAAAATTCTTGGATTATCAATTTTAGCAATTACTCTTTTTTCTTCTTGTAAAAAAGATGAACCAAATCCAACTTGTACGTTAAGTGCTACAAGTATTTTAGGGTCCTATAAAACAATAGCAGCTACGACTCAAGCTGATGCTCAATCTCCAGTTGTTGATGATTACGCAACTTGGGCTGCTTGCGAAAAAGATGATTTAATTACATTTTCTACAGGTGGCGTAATTTCAAGTTCAGAAGGGACAACTTCATGTAACCCGCCAACAGATCCTTTTTCTGCAAATTGGACATTAACTGGAAATAGCCTTGTTATCAGTTATATGGGATTTACTTTACCAGCTTCAACAATTTCGGATTTTACATGTAATGGGTTTAAAATTACTTCAGTAGATGCTTCTACAGGAGAGATTTCTGTTACAACAGTAGCTAGACAATAATTATTATATTATTTACTTTTCAAAGCCGAGCAAATTGTTCGGCTTTTTTGTTTTTCTATACACAAATCATCTCTTTTCAAAATAACTGTCATATGAATGATATATGGCTTCGGATTAATGTGATTTAATTTTACTAAAACTTATTTTATGAAAAAAATCATCACATTAGCTACATTGCTTATTATAATATTTTCAAGTTGTAAAAAAGCGGAAGTAATTACAGATTCAACTTGCTTATTGAGCACCTCTAATATTTTAGGGACGTATAAAATAACGTCTATACTTTATAAGTATAACCCGCAAACGCCTGAGATTGATTATTTTATGTATTACGACGAATGCGAAAAAGACAACTTGTTAATTTTTAATTCAAATAACACCTATGTTATTTCAGAAGGAGCTACTGCTTGTTCGCCAACAACTACAGAAAGTGGTAATTGGTATTTAAATCAAAGTGCAATTACAATCAATTCGGAATTAGGGACAGTAACCGATTTTTCTTGTTCTGGCATGAAAATTAAAAAGGTATACGGTGCTGAAGAAACTACGATTATATTAGCTAAGCAATAATCCAACAATTTAAGATAGCTTTGCCAAACATTTTATTGTTTGGCATTTTTTTATCCAAATGATAATTCATTAGCGAAATCCTTTTATTTTGATCAAAAAAAAATAAATTGATGGTGTTAGATGTAATTTTAAAATTTAATTTATAGGATGAAAGTTGGATTTGTAAATATTTTCGGGAAGCCCAATGCTGGAAAAAGTACCTTGCTTAATGCAATGATGGGGGAGAAGATGGCGATTGTTTCTCATAAAGTTCAAACAACAAGGCATAGAATTAAAGCCATTTTAAATGAAAAAGACTATCAAATTATTTTTTCGGATACACCAGGAATCATTGAGCCTAAATATAAGTTGCATGAAAAAATGATGCAAGCCGTAAAAGGTAGTTTGGAAGATGCGGATGTGGCTTTACTGATGGTTGACTCTACCGAAGATCCTGAAGAAGCGGATAAGATTTTTGAAAAATTACGATTGAAAGTGCCAACTATTCTGGTCCTTAACAAAGCAGATGCAGAAAAGAAAGTAAAATCAATTACAGAACTAAAAGCATTTTTTAGCAAAAAATCTTATTGCAAAGAAATTGTGGTGCTGTCTGCATTACACAAAACAGGCATTTCAGATTTGATAAAGTCTATTTTAAATTATCTTCCAGAAGGAGCACCATATTTTGAAGGCGATGATTTAAGTGATTTGCCAACAAAGTTTTTTGTAAGCGAATTGATTCGTGAAAAAATATTCGAATTGTTTCAAGAAGAATTGCCGTATCATAGCGCAGTTTTAATCAGGGAGTTTAGAGAAAAAACAACTTTGATAAAAATTACAGCTGATATCATTGTTCAAAGAGAAACGCAAAAGGGTATTATAATTGGTGAAGGTGGAAGTATGATAAAAAAATTAGGAACCCTTGCCCGTCAAGATATAGAAGCCTTTTTAGACAGTAAAGTTTTTCTAGAATTATTTGTAAAGGTTCGTGCAAAATGGCGTGATAATGATACCTATTTGAAGGAGTATGGGTACTAGGTTCGGGATACTAGATTCTAGAATGCAGTACGTTCCAACACCAAACACCAAACAACAAACAAAAAACAAAAAAATGAGTTTTACAGTAGCAATAACAGGAAGGCCAAACGTTGGCAAGAGTACATTTTTCAACAGATTGCTTGAGCAAAGAAAAGCCATTGTGGATGACGTTAGTGGCGTTACAAGAGATCGTCAATACGGCGTTGCAGATTGGGCAGGGAAAACATTTAATCTAATTGATACCGGTGGTTTTGTACCTCAAAGCGATGATGTTTTTGAACGTGAAATTGCCAAACAAGTAAACATAGCGATTGATGAAGCCAATGCAATCATTTTCATGGTTGATGTTTCTACAGGCATTACAAACCTAGATGAATCTATGGCCGATCTGTTGAGAAGAAGTCAGAAGCCTGTAGTGCTTGTTGTGAATAAAGTAGATAATCACAATCGCTTACTTGAAGCCAGTGAATTTTACAGTCTTGGTTTCGAACATATATTTTTCATCTCTTCAATCAGCGGAAGTGGAACCGGTGAATTATTGGATAATGTAATCTCTTACATGAAAGAAGATGATGCAGCCACTGATGTTAATGAAGGCATTCCAAAATTTGCCATTATAGGTCAACCTAATGTGGGTAAATCTTCTTTATTGAATGCTTTGGTTGGACAAGAAAGAACGATAGTGAGTGATATTGCCGGCACAACTAGAGATACCATTCACACGCATTATAACTTATTCAATAAAGAATTTATTTTAATCGATACAGCTGGAATTAGACGTAAAGCAAAGGTTCATGAGGATTTGGAATTCTATTCTGTTATAAGAGCTATTAAAGCCATAGACGAAGCGGATATTTGTTTATTGCTGTTAGATGCAGGAAAGGGGATAACCGCCCAGGATTTGTCTATATACTCTTTGGCTGTTGCTAAAGGAAAAGGCATTGTGGTTTTGGTAAACAAATGGGACTTGATGGAAAAGGAAACCAACACCGCCAGAGATTATGAAAAGGATTTACGTCAACGACTTGCCCCATTTAATGATGTACCTATTTTATTTGTTTCTGTTACAGAAAAGCAACGTATTTTCAAAAGCATAGAATCGGCACTGGAAGTTTATGAAAATAAACACAGGAAAGTAGCGACTTCTAAATTGAATGATGTGATGTTGAAAGCGGTAGAGCAATATCATCCTCCAGTTGTACGTGGTAATGCAATTAAGATTAAATATGTTACACAATTGCCAACACATACACCTACGTTTGCATTCTTTTGCAATTATCCTGATGATGTTAAAACGCCGTATAAAAACTATTTAGAAAATAAACTTCGTGAAAACTTCGATTTTAAAGGAGTTCCAGTTAGGTTGTTTTTTAGAAAGAAATAGGATTTATTTAGTTTTAAAATTTGTAAAAGTAGATCAGTTGTTTAATAAATGATCTTGAATTAAAAGTTTGTTGTTTATTGTTTGTGGTTTTTTGTTTGGTGTTTGCTGGAAATTAATACTATCCAGCATCCAGAATCAAATATCTAGTACCAATTATCTAACACCGACTCACTAAATTTTTCACTTTACTACATAAAAAAAGCCTCTGTTAACAGAGGCTTTTTTAGTTCATTATATTTTTAATTAAAGTTCTGGCGCTTTCACTCTTTCTCTTTCTTCTTTTGCTGCACCTAATGGTTTGTCTTTTGCAAAATCAACCAATACTGGAGCTCCTACAAATATTGAAGAATACGTTCCTGTAATTACACCTATTAACATCGCAAATGCAAAACCTCTTGTTACTTCTCCACCAAAAATGAATAGAACTAAAATGGTTAAGAATACCGTTAATGAAGTCATTACCGTACGGCTTAAAGTGTCATTAATTGCCTTGTTGATAATTACTGTTTTGCTTTCTCCTTTCATATCTCTACTGTATTCACGAATTCTATCAAATACAATAACCGTATCATTCATCGAGAAACCAATTACTGTTAATATTGCCGCAATGAAATGCTGATCAATTTCTAATGGGAAAGGAACGATATCTTTAAAGAATGCGAATACTGCTAATGTTACCAAAACGTCATGCAACAAAGTAAGGATTGTTCCAGCAGAATATCTCCAATCGCGGAAACGCATGAAGATGTACAAGAAGATTATCAACATCGCAAAAATAGTTGCTTTAATCGCACCTCTTTTCAAATCGTCAGATATACTTGGTTGTACCGTTGTTGAACTTTGGATGTTGTTTGCCACAAATGAATTATATGTAGTGCTTGCGGGTAATACAGATTTCAAACCCATCATTATTCTTGATTGAACAGCGCTATCTGCATTGTCTTGTCCTTTCAAATAAGCAGTTGTGATATTGATGTGTTTGCCATCCTCGCCAACTGTTTTTAAGGTAATGTTATCGCCATCTAATTCTTTTTTCAAATCATCTCTGAATTTATCTGCATCTACTTTTTGATCAAAAGCAATGGTATAACTTCTACCTCCTTTAAATTCTACACCTTGGTGGAATCCTACAAAGAAAGAAGCAACTCCAGCTAATAATACGATTGACGAAATAACATAAGCTACTTTTCTATATTCAATGAATTTGTAGCTAGTATGTTTAAAAACTCTTTTAGAAAGTGTTGTGAAATAATTAAAATGACGTTGCTTGTTTGTCCAGATTTCAGTAAATAATCTAGATACCAAGATTCCACAGAATAATGATAAAAGAATACCAATGATTTGCGTTGTTGCAAACCCCAATACAGGACCCAAACCAAATATGGCTAAAATGATTGCAGTAAGTAAAGAAGTAACGTGCGCATCAATTACTGGCGCCAAAGAACGCTTATAGCCTTCGTTTACAGATTCTTCATAAGTTTTACCTTTTGTAAGTTCTTCTTTAATTCTTTCAAAAATAATTACGTTTGTATCTACTGCTAAACCGATGGTTAAAACTAAACCAGCGATACCAGCAGCGGTTAATGTAAATCCTAAAGATGCCAATACCCCAATTGTAAATAACAAGTTGAAAATAAGCGCCACATTAGCAACCCATCCACCTGTGTTATAATAAACCAACATTAATAAGAATATTATTCCAAAAGCAATAAAGAATGACATTATACCTCCGTTTACCGCTTCCTTACCTAGAGTTGGTCCAACTACTTGTTCTGCAACAATTTTAGCAGGTGCATCTAATTTACCAGACTTTAAAATGTTTGCTAAATCCTGTGCTTCTTCAACAGTGAATTTTCCTGAAATCTCAGAATTTCCACCTTCAATAGCACCATTTACATTTGGCGCGCTATAAACGATATTATCTAAAGCAATAGCAATTGGACGACCAACATTTTTACCTGTTAATCTAGCCCAAATTTTGCTTCCAGAATTTGTCATGGTCATTTTGATGGCTGGTTTTCCCATTTCATCAAAATCTTGGTGAGCTTCTTCTACACCATCACCCTCTAATGGTGCTTTCTCACTTCCTACTATTGTTTTAACTGCATATAAAGGGAAATAACGAATGTTTCCTTTTGCAGATTTCTCTTCAATCCCAAATAAGAATTTCAAATTTGAAGGAAGTGAATTTCTTACAACATCATTATTCATGTAACTGAAAAACAACCCTGTATCTTTTAGTGCTACATTACCAATTGAAGGAGAATAAAAACGTTTTCCGTTGTTATCCGTTTGTACATCTATTGGATTAATTACATTGAAGAATGGGTTTAAATTCTTTTTAGCTAAAGTGGTATCTTTTGATTTTGCTGTATCGCCAGCAACAACGCCATTCAAATAATTTTTTAAATTATCGTCTGCTAATTTTAAAGAGTTAGCAATTTCATCTATTTGATAAACTTCCCAGAACTGAAGGTTTGCAGAAGATTGTAAGAATTTTCTTACTCTAGCTGGATCGTTTACGCCCGCCAATTCTACGTTAATTACACCTTTGTTTTCATCCAAGTTGATGTTAGGTTGAGCTACACCAAATTTGTCGATACGCTTAACCAAGATTTTGTAAGTTTGATTGATCGCACCTTTTCCAATTGTTCTGATTTTTGTGATAACAGCTTCGTC
>CALQKL020000065.1 GCA_943331145.2 Chitinophaga pinensis | reverse complement strand
GGACTTAAACCCGTTCACAGAAGGGTGTTATTTGGCATGAATGAATTGGGTAATGCAAGTAATAAAGCATACAAAAAATCTGCTCGTATCGTTGGGGAAGTAATGGGTAAATATCACCCACATGGTGATGCATCTATATATGATACCATGGTTCGTATGGCTCAAGAATGGAGCATGCGTTACAAAATGATTGATGGTCAGGGTAATTTTGGTAGTCAGGATGGAGATCCACCAGCTGCTATGCGTTATACAGAGGTGCGTATGCAAAAGTTTGCAGAAGCCATGATGGAAGATATCGATAAAGAAACCGTTGATTACCAATTCAACTTTGATGATTCGTTAAAAGAACCAACGGTTTTGCCTACCAGAATTCCACAATTGCTTTTAAATGGCAGTAGTGGTATTGCAGTAGGTATGGCAACAAACATGATGCCGCATAATTTAAATGAAGTCATTGATGGTTGTATTGCATATATCGATAACAACGACATTACTTTAGATGAAATCATCACGCATGTAAAAGCACCTGATTTTCCAACTGGAGGAATCATATATGGTTACGAAGGTGTAAAACAAGCATTGTTTACTGGAAGGGGAAGATTGGTGCTAAGAGGTAAAACAGCTGTTGAAACGGACTCTCGTGGTAGAGAAAAAATCGTAATAACTGAAATACCATATCAAGTTAATCGAGATACTTTAACCCAAAAAATAGGGGAATTAATCAACGATAAACTTATAGAAGGTATCAGTGATGTAAACAATGAAAGTAACAATAAGGAAGGTACACGTATTGTAGTAGAATTAAAGAAAGATGCTGTAGCACAAGTGATAATCAATCAGTTGTACAAATATTCCGAATTGCAAACTTCATACGGAATTAACAATGTGGCTTTGGTGAAAGGTCGTCCAAGACAATTGAATGTGAAACAATTAATCGCTGAATTCATCGACTTCCGTCATGAAGTAGTGGTTAGAAGAACGCAGTTTGAATTGAAAAAAGCTTTAGAAAGAGCGCATATTTTAGAAGGTTACATTATTGCTTTAGATAATTTAGATGCCGTAATAAAATTAATCAGAGAAAGTTCAACACCTTCAATTGCACACGAAGGATTGATGACTTCATTCGGAATGAGCGAAATTCAATCAAAAGCAGTTTTAGAATTAAGATTGCAACGTTTAACTGGAATGGAGATTGACAAAATTCGTGCAGAACATGCCGAAATAATGCAATTAATTGAACGTTTAAGAGAGATTTTGGCCAATGAAGGATTGCGTTTTGAAATCATTAAAACCGAACTTTTAGAGGTAAAAGCCAAATTTGGTGATGAAAGAAAATCAGAAATCGTATATGCGGATGACGAAATAAATATGTTAGATCTAATTGAAGAAGAAGACGTTGTGGTGACTATTTCACATTTAGGTTACATTAAACGTACATCTGCGAATGAATACAGACAACAACGCAGAGGCGGTCGAGGTGCAAAAGGAAGCAGCACGCGTCAAGAAGATTATATCGAACATTTGTTTGTAGCATCAACACATCATACTTTATTGTTCTTCACCGAAAAAGGCAGATGTTTCTGGTTGAAAGTGTATCAAATTCCTGAGGGTGATAAAACCAGCAAAGGAAGAGCGCTGCAAAATATGATTCAAATTCCTCAAGATGATAAAGTAAGGGCGATCATTGATGTGAAAAGTTTGGATGATGAAGCTTATTTAGATCAACATTATATTGTTTTGTGTACCAAACAAGGTATAATCAAAAAAACAGATTTAAAAGATTTCAGTCGTCCAAGACAAAATGGTATCAATGCAATCAATATTTTAGAAGGAGATCAATTGTTGGCTGCAGAGTTAACTGATGGAAATTGTGAAATCATGTTGGCTATTAAAAGTGGAAGAGCAATTCGTTTCCCTGAAAAAGCGGTAAGAAGTACAGGTCGTGGCGGAATCGGGGTTTATGGCATAGAAGTAGATGAGAAAAACGACGAAGTAGTTGGCATGATTTGCATCAATAAAGAAGATAAAACCAAAACAGTTTTGGTGGTCAGTGAAAAAGGATATGGAAAAAGAACCAAACTTGACGACCCTGAAACTGGAGAAGCAAATTATCGTATTACCAATCGTGGTGGAAAAGGGGTAAAAACGATGAATGTAACCGATAAAACTGGACATTTAGTAGGATTGTTGGCCGTAACAGAAAAAGAAGATTTGATGATTACTTGTGTAAGCGGTGTTACCATTAGAATGTCGGTAAAAGCGATTAGCGAATTGGGAAGAGCAACTCAAGGGGTTAAATTGATCAAAGTTGATGAAGGAGATTCAATTGCAGCGATAACTCAATTGGATGAAATGGAAGAAGTATTAGAAACTGAAATTTCTGCAGAAAATCCAGAAGGATCTGAAAATGCGGATGCTTCAAATGAGATTACAGAAACTCAAAATGATCAAACTGAATCAACTGAGCCTACAGATTCAACTGAATCAACAGAATCAGAACCGGAACCAGATTCAGAATAATTATTAAAATTCTAAATTTTAAACAGCCATCCAAAAAAGGGGTGGCTGTTTTTTTTGAGGAACCCCAAACGCCAAACACCAAACTATCAATTATAAAACATAGCAAAGGTGAGTATTAATCAAATTAACGAGAATATCCTATTTAACATAATATTAATTATAGGCTAATTGTAAAAATAAAATTCAAACTGTATACAGTGGTTACAGTTGATAATGGCTAATTTGTAAATACTTAAAATGATCTTTAAATCATCTCATTGCATTTTCAACTTTCAACTTTCAACTTTTTACTTTTCAATTTTTACTTTTTTAAATTCCCACATTAAATCCTTTACCAAATTTTTTAAGTTTACTTTTACATAATGGAAAATCAATTAATGAATACAGATTCAATTTTAGAGTCGCTAAAAATTAAAGCGCTAAATAAAATGCAATTAGACACCCAAATTGCTTTGAAGGATCACAACAATTTAGTTTTATTGTCAAATACTGGTACTGGAAAAACCCTGGCTTTTTTAATCCCTTTAATTAAGTCAATTGATGTTGAATTAAAAAATCAAACTCAGGCGCTAATTATGGTGCCTTCACGTGAATTAGCTTTACAAATCGAATCTGTTTTAAAACAAATTCAACCAGGCTGTAAAATTTCATGCTGTTATGGTGGTCATAAACGTGAAATTGAAGAAAATAATCTTGTTCAGCCGCCAGCCATCGTTATAGCTACTGCTGGTAGAATGGCCGATCATCTTCGTAGAGGAAATATCAAAACCGATAAAATTAGCTTCCTTGTTTTAGATGAGTTTGATAAGATTTTAGAACTTGGCTTTCACGAGGAAATGGCTTACATCATGTCGCAATTGCCTTCGATTAAAACCAAAATGCTTACATCTGCAACTCAAATGGAAGTTTTTCCTGATTTTATAGATATGACGGATAATTTCGTTTTAAACTGTATTGTTGAAGATTTGAAGGATGATGTCATGCTCAGTTTTTACACGGTAAATTCTGAAGAAGACGATAAAATTGATACCTTATTTGCGCTGCTTTGTTCGTTGAAAAATACCTCTTCCATCGTATTTTGCAACCATAGAGATGCCGTTGAAAGGGTGTATAATTTGCTTAAAGAAAAAGGAATCATTAGCGTTTTTTATCATGGTGGCATGGAGCAATATGAAAGAGAATCTGCTTTATGTAAATTTAGAAATAACTCTTCTAATGTGTTAATAACCACAGATTTAGCTAGTAGAGGCTTAGATATAGAAAACATTCGTTCTGTTATCCATTATCACCTTCCGCACACTGAAGAATCCTTTACACATCGCAATGGCAGAACGGCTAGAATGGATGCTTCAGGTAGTGTTTTCACTATTGTCGGTCCAGAAGAAAAAACGCCAAATTACATCAGTGATATTTCTACAGAAATGCATCTTCCCGATTCTTTAACGTTACCAGAAAAACCGCAATGGGGAACGTTGTTTTTAGCAGCTGGTAAAAAAGATAAAATCAATAAAATTGATATTGTAGGATTTTTCTCTAATAAAGGGCAACTTAAAAAAGATGATATCGGCTTGATTGATGTAAAAGATTTCTCAGCTTTTGTGGCCATCCGTAAATCAAAAATTAGCGGGGTTTTAGCTTTAATTAAAGATGAAAAAATTAAAAATAAGAAAGTGAAGATTGAGATTGCTAAGTAAAACTCATTTAAAACTCGATAACCATTTAAATGGTTATTAGGTCGAGAGACATTTGTTATCATAGCCCACGGTTTAAACCGTGGGCTATTTTTTTTGGTTGAAAGTTATTTTAATCAATTTTTCAAATATTTCTTCTAAAACCCCATTCTCATTCCGCCGCCTTCCCCACGCATTTGCATTTGATTCCCAGATTGCATTTCCCCTGAAAACTTATTCAACTTGCATACAAAACTAAACATAAAATACCTACCCAACCTGTTGGTTCTACTATCTGTAAATCCAGTTCCACTTACTGTTCTGCTGATTCCTACGTTTTGATTTAATATATCTAAAGCCTGAATCTTAAATATCAGGTTTTTCTTCTCTAACAACTGCTTCTCAATCGTTGCATTTATAATTAATGGATTTGAAGTAGCATTATTGGCATATCCTAAATTTATATACTTATCTATATCGTAACTTAATATAAAATCCTTCGGAAAAAATATGCGTGAATTATGAGAAAGCGTCCATGCGATTGTATTTGAATTTAATTCTGATTGTACCGTGTATTTTGTGCTATTCAAACTGTAATTCAAACTAAAATTCGTTTCCAACCATTTTTTAATCTTAATGTCTGTTGAAAACCTTTGTCCCAATACCCAGTTTTTCCCTGTATTTTTCAATTCCAATTTTCCAGTATCTCTCAAATACGAAATGTTGTTGTTATATAAAATATTTCCACCTAGATTAAATACATACTTTCTGTTCAATATGGGCTTTGAAACATTATAAAATCCTACAATACTGTAGTAGCCATTTGCATTTTTATATTTGGTTTCTTGAGCTGCTCCACGCAACAATCGTGTACTGTTTACAATTTTATCTTGAGTAAATGATGCGGTTATATTTCCAAAAAAAACATTACCAGATACAAAATTAAAATTATTATATCGCATGCTAAAAGTGTTGGTAAATTCTGGTCTCAAATCAGGATTACCTATTGTTATAAACTGTGGATTGGATTTGTCTTCTATCGGTTGCAATTGTGTATTGCTGGGTTGATTTGTACTTCCATTGTAGTTTATATTTAATGACCTACTCTTTGAAAAATTATACGCGAATCTGATTACAGGATAAAAATTCACCAAATTGTTCTTAAAACTGGTATCCGCAGTTATTGAATTGGTTGTAATTTTTGCTGGTTGTGCAGAAAGTCCAACGGTGTAATTATACTTTTTTTCTGTGGTTTTTAAATTGATTCCTATTCTATGGGTTATGTATTCATTGTTATAAATATTACTCGATGTATCTACATATTCAGCTACACCTGTTGATGGATTTATATTGTAGTTTTTACGATCATTGCCAATAAATTGATTGTTGTACGAATAATTAAATTCTAAATTTCTCTTTTTACTTAAAGGTTCTGTGTAAGAAATACGCGTTCCAAAATTCTTGTTCTTATTGTCTTGCAAAATGTTTTGATATAAAGTATCTTCAAAACTACCAAACGGCGCAAAAATTTTGGTTAGATTATCATAATCGTCATCAGAATCTGTACCCGATTTTCCTTGACTTAAATTTATCGACATCGTTCTTCCCCTCTTTTTAAATCGGTGATTAAACAATAATGAGCTGCTGAAATTTGGTGATTTTGATCTTGTAATGTTGCGATTCAACCCTGAGGTGTTTTTAACTGAATCGATTTTTGTTATAAAATCAGTAACATTGTTGGCATCATTTTCACTGTATGAAAAAGAAGGGTTGAACTTTATGTAGTTCATAGAATCTATTTTGTATTCTACATTAAAAGAAGCCCGATGATTTATTGAAATATTGTAATTATTTGCATTTTGAATGTATAATGAAGTTTTGTTCTGGAATAAACTTTGTTGTGTAGAATTTTGAATGATAGAACTTGATTTATCAGAAACGCTATAACTTCCATAAACATCAACTTTGCTTCCCCATTTGTCGCGATAATTTATTCCAATAGATTTAACGGTATTTAACCCGTCGTTATTTCCAAAATTACCCATAACAGATGGAGCTCCAGCCCCCCCTCTCCCAACGCCCATAGACCTAGCCATTCCACCCATCATATTACCCACGGCTCCACCCCCACCGCCATTTCCAAAATTAAATAAACTCGCATTGGTGTTGTTCATGTTACCAAATACAGAAATCTGTTGATTGTTATTGAATTTGTTTATAGATAATTTTCCAAGATATCTCGATGCTGTTCCATAACCACCTTCTATATTTCCAAAATAACCTTTGTTTTTATCTTTACGAAGCTGTATGTTCATCGTTTTTGTTGGGTCTCCATCTTTTATTCCTGTAAATGCAGCCTGATCGCCATAATCATCTATAATTTGAATTTTCTCTACCATATCGGCATTCAACTCTCTAGTTGCCGTAGTTACATCTCCATTAAAAAACTCTTTTCCATTTACTTTTACTTTGGTTACTTGCTTGCCTTGTGCAGTTACTGTTCCGTCTTTATCCACTTGAATTCCAGGCATATTTTTTAGCAAAGCTTCTACATTGTCGTTTTTTCTGTACATGGTGCTATCAACCAAATAGGCAACGGTATCTTCTTTTATCTGTACTTTCTGAGATTCTAAGGTGATGTTGCTCATCAAATTGGAACCAGGATTCATCTCTACATTCCCCATATTAAATTCACCCACTTGAGCAGTTAAGTCTATTTTTTTCAAAATGAAATCATAACCGATATAAGTTATTAAAAAATTGTACGATTGATTTGATAGCCCCACTTTAAAAACGCCATCATCATCAGTTGTAATTTTTGTGCTGTCTTTTGTTTGTAGATTAACGATTGAAACCGTTGCTTTAGATAAATTTTTTCCATCTTTTGAAACCACTTTACCAATTACTTTAATTGCATCCTGTGCTATTGAAAATGATGTTATGGTCAATAACATCACAATCAGGTATATTTTCTTCATTTTCTTTTTTTTATTAGATGCAAGTTCTATTTATTTTTCTCGATAGAAGCTTTTAATTTAATTAAACGCGCTGTTGCGGTGGATACTTTTCAATAAACGAAGTCAATTGATGTATAAAATGATCATTTTCATTAAACAAAATTTCATGCTGTATGGGCAATACATATATTGGAAAGTCTATTAATTCTGTTTTAAATTTCGCCAATCTTACGGCATCTTTTTCTGTAGTAATAATTATTTTTTGTTCACTTTGAATTTTATCAAATTGACGCTTGATTTCTTTTAAATCACTACTTGTAAAAATATGATGGTCTGCATATTTTGTCATTTCATAATAATGCAAATGCTTTGTTAAATGCATTTTCAATGGTTCTGGATTCGCTATTCCACATATCAATAACACGTCTTTTGAATGATCTAAAGTTTCCGTTTTCTTAGTAAATAAATGATACGGTAGATCATATTTCAACGCACTGAAATATACTTTTTGTCCATTTTTAGGATTAATTTCCTGTATAATCTTAGTTTTTTCTTTCTCGGATAAATCAATTTTACATTTAGTTACGATGATGATTTCAGCGCGTTTATAACTAGATTTTATATCCCTTAAATCTCCTGTAGGAAATAGAAAGTCACGAGTAAACAAATTATTATAATCTGTTAAAATGATATTTAGACCAGCAGATACCCTTCTATGTTGAAATGCATCATCCAATACAATGACTTGTGTTTCTGGTTTTTGATACAAAATTTGTGGAATGGCAAATAATCGTTCTTCACCAACTGCAACTACCATGTCTGGAAATTTTTGATGAAACTGCATCGGTTCGTCACCAATTTCAATTGCGGTTGTACCTTCTATCGCAATAAAAAAACCTTTGGTCCTTCTTTTATATCCCCTACTTAATGTAGCAATTTTATATTTTGATTTTAATGCATTTACGATAAATTCAGTCATCGGCGTTTTTCCGGTTCCACCAATCGCCAAATTACCCACACAAATTAAAGGGAAATTAAATGTTGCCGATTTAAGAATTTTTCGATCAAATAATGCATTGCGAATCCATATAATTAGTCCATAAACAATTGAAAATGGAAACAGTAAATATCTAAAACTTTTCAGCAATTTGATTTATTTTAATCTTGAATAAATATTGAAAATATGGTTGTTCCGTAATTTCTTTCTTTATTGTAATACTCAAATTTTTTATAATCATTTCTTGGCGTATGCTCCAAAACAAACCAACCGCCTTTGTTCAGCAATTCTTGTTTAAATACCATTCGTGGCAATTCATCTATCGTTGTTAATGCATAAGGAGGTCCAGCAAATATAAAGTCATACTTTTCTTTGGTGAATTGCATAAATGAAAATACATCTTGCTTTACGATATTAATATGTTTGAAGTTTAAAACTTCAGTTGTTTTTTGTATAAAAGCATACATCTTCGGATCTTTTTCCACGATTGTTTGTTCTGTTGCTCCCCTACTTGCCAACTCATAACTAATGCAGCCTGTACCACCAAACAAGTCTAATGTTTTTAATGATTCTATATCCAAATTATTTTGAATGATATTAAACAGGCCTTCCTTAGCAATGTCAGTTGTAGGCCTAGTATGAGGCATATTTGTCGGCGGTGAAATTCTTCTTCCACCATGTATGCCACTTATAATTCGCATTGTGTTAATTCGGTAAGATGGGTGAAAAAATGTTTTGGAAATTGATCCAATGCTTCATTGAATGAAAATTGATTGTCGTATTCTTCCAATGTTACATTCAAAAAGTAATTATATATATGTTCGTATAATGTTGAGTCTGTTGAAATCATTCCAGAAATAATTACATTGATTTCAGTAGGTTCTATATCATGTTGTTTACAACAATTTAATAAGTAGTAAACCACATTTTCTGGTGATTTTATTTGGTATTGCTGTGTAAATATTAGCGCTCCGTCATTTTGTAAAATCAATTTTATAGAATCATAAAACACCAAACAACGAATTACATAACCTTCTGAAGATTTTGTAATCTGATGACTTGTTGAATGATAAAATTTAGCTTTTGGAAAATTCAATTTGAAATAATTAATTACATTATTGGGAACCCTGTACAAATTAAGCATTTCGTAGTCCTTAATCGTATCAATATTAATCTCTTCTTCAAACCCTTCGCCATGTATTAAATCAATCATTTGCTCATTGAGTGAAGGATTGTAATATTTCTGAGGGACAAATAAAGACGCTTTAAAATTATAAAAAACATGAAATTCATTGATTTGATTTCGATTCATTTCAATGTTTTTGAAAATGCTCAATATGTTTTCATATTTGTCATCTCCCAAATCAAACCCATACACAGACAAGCCATTTATGTGATTTGATTTGTCTTGTAAAATCATTAATGTCATTCCAAAATCGCCTATTTCTGCAATAACATTTACTTGATTATTTTGATTCCAATCATGAGGAACATT
>CALQKL020000064.1 GCA_943331145.2 Chitinophaga pinensis | reverse complement strand
GTTTGAGAGGTTCAAAGGAGGGGTTGAATATTTTCAACCCTTACAAAAGGTTTTTGAAGCATTCAATTAAAACGAAATTTTATCCAGCATCTAGTATCAAGTAATCAAAGTTTAAAACATGAATACCCTAAAAACATTCCGATACATTGCATTAGCTGAAGGCATTTCTTTTCTCATACTTCTATTTATTGCAATGCCATTAAAATACTACGCAAATATGCCCGAGCCTGTAAAAATAATAGGCATGATGCATGGCGTTCTTTTTGTGCTTTTTATAATTTTTTGTACGCTTTATTCAATACAAGAAAAGAAAAAATTAATCTGGTTTTCTTGGGCTGTATTGTTGTCATTTCTTCCATTTGGGACTTTTTATCTGGATAGGAAATTGAGGGGAGAAAGGTTATAGAGGTTTGTAAGGTTTGTGAGGTTTAAGACGTTCAATGCACTTCGCTGGTTTAATAGTTTAATGGTTTAAAAGTTGGAATCCTTTTCCATTTATTAGCATCTTTGTTTCAAAAAAACTTCGTGCCTTTGCGTCTTCGTGTCTAGAAAAAAAGTTTAAAACGCTTCGCTGGTTTAATAGTTTAAGGGTTTAAGGTTGGAAACATTTTCCATTTATTAGCATCTTTGTTTTATAAAAAACTTTGTGTCTTCGTGCCTTCGTGTTTCAAAAAACTTCGCGTCTAGAAAAAACCCCATCCCAAAAAGGAGAAGGGAGCTTATGCATTTTCCAATTCAGAAATTCAATAAAATTGAGCATTCAGTTCTAAAGAAACTCCATTTCCTTATTCCTTATTTTTAATTTCTTATTCCTTATTTTTTTTCTTCTTGCCTCCGTGTTTTAAAATAAAAACGGGCTGCTGTTTCCAGCAACCCGTTTTTATATAATGTCGTTTTCCTAAGAAAACATCCAGAAGCAATTACTTCTTAACTACCATCTTGATAGAATTTGTAACGTTTCCAACAGTATATCTAACTGTGTAAACACCATTTACCAAATTGCTATTGTTGATGTTAGCAACGATAGAACCGTTGTTGTTTGTAGCAGTTGTAGTCATAACTACTTTACCCAACATATCTACGATTTGAACTGTAGCAGTTGCTTTAGCAGTTACACCAGTAGCCACATTCAGTGTGAAGTTGCCGTTGTTTGGATTAGGATAAACCTGAGCTTTATTTGAAGTAGCTTCTAATCTTGAAGTAATTTCAGTACCAGAAGTTAAACAAACTTTAGCAAGGTTTGATAATTTAGTCGCTTTAAATGCACTGTTTCCACAACCTGAGATAAACGCTAATTTAACGCTATCACCAGTTGCAGCTGCAACATTTGAAGTAAATGTAGCCGTGATTACTTTTGAAGTTGCATCACCTGAATCGATAGTTGCATTAGCACCTAAATTACCAACAAATGACCAATCATAACCAGTTGCTGCACCTGCAGTTGTAGTAGCTGTAGGCAAGTTGCTTGTTGTGATGTAACGATAAGTACGAGCACCACATGCATCAGATTTCAATTGGATAGTTAATGTTGTTGGAGCTGTTGGTTTACCTAAAGCAGTATTAGATAGTTTAGATGCTTTTGCTGCAGTATTACCGCAATCAGAAGTGTAATAAACTTTAACGCTATCGCCAGTTGCAGCAGCTGCATTTGAAGTATAAGTAACTGTAAATGTTCTAGAAGTTAATGAACCTGAATCAATTGTTCCGTTAAGACCCAAAGTTCCTTTTAATTCCCATACATATCCTGTAGCAACACCTGCTGTTGTAGAAGCAGCTGGTAAAGCTGGAGCTGAATAACGATATTTACGTGCACCACAAACATTAGTTTGTAAAGCTGTAATGGTGATTGCTGTTGGAGCAGCTGGCGCTGATAATTTAGTGTTCGGCATTTTAGCCGCTTTTGTTAAGCTGTTTCCACAACCATTTGAAGAATAGAACAATTTGATGCTATCTCCAGTTGCAGAAGCTGCATTGCTAGAGAAAGTAACAATGATTTTTTGAGAATTGTTATCTCCTGAATCGATTGAAGCATATTCAGCTAAGTTACCAATCAATTCCCAATTCCATATTGAAGCAGCACCTGCAGTTGTTGATGCTACTGGTAAAGCTGGAGCTGAATAACGGTATTGACGAGCATTACATACGTTCTGAGCTACAGAAGTAATTGTAATTGCAGATGGAGTAGCTGGAGCACCTAACTTAGTGTTAGACAATTTAGCAGCTTTAGCTACTGTGTTTCCACAAGATGAAGTATAGAAACATTTAATGCTATCAGCTGTTGTTGCAGCATCGTTAGATGTAAATGTAACTGTTAATACTCTCGAAGTTAAAGAACCTGAATCGATAGTCATTGTGCTGTACAATGGACCTTGGAATGACCAAGAATATCCTGTAAATCCAGCAGCAGTAGATGCTGAAACTGAATAACGATATTTACGAGCAGCACAAACATTTGTTTGAATTGAAGAAATTGTAATTGCAGTTGGAGCAGCAGGTAATGCAGCTTTGATGGCTAATTTCTTAGCAGCAGCAGTTACACAACTTGAAGAAACTACAACACGTAAAGTATCTCCAGCAGTTGCAGTTGTATATCCATTTGTAAACTTAACTGTGATTGTGTTTGTACCTTGACCAGTTACTATTGTAGCGTTTGTTGGAGCAGTCCAAGCATAGTTGGTAGCACCAGCAACAGCAGGAATGGTATAAGTAATTGCAGTGTCTTTTCCTATTAAAGAACAAACGTTAGTAGCAAAAGCAGTAGGTCCAGAAATAGTACCAGGCGTTCCTAAAGTAACTTTTGTAATTGTTCTTGTAGCAGCAGCTGAAGTATTTCCGCAATCGTTTTTACCAACAACTGTAATTGTTCCAGTGTATGTAGCTGTTAATGTAGAAAGGAAGTTAACTGTAATTGTTCTTGTTCCTTGTCCAGACACAATAGTTGCACCAGTTGGAACAGTCCATGTATAAGAACTTGCATTAGAAATAGCAGGAATGCTATAAGTTACAGGGTTTGTACAACCTGCAATATTTGAAGAACCTATGATAGCTGAAGGAGCATTAACCTCGTCACATGGAACAATTAAACCATTGAATGCTGTATCTGTAAATGCAGCACCTGTTGTAGATAATGGATTAGAACCTGGACGATAATCAGGTGCAAAATAGTTGTAAGGTGTAGTTAATACGTTTGCTGATGTTGCTAAAGAATCATTTTTCCAAATGCTAGAATTGAAAATTGAATCTCTTAATGTAGTTGCTGTACCTGGTTCAACAGAACTAAACATACCAGCAATTAAATTATTTTTAAACTTACCATTACCCGTTTGAAGATTTGCACGGTTAGAAGATCCGTCAATAAATACTCCGTAAGGATAATCTGTAAAGATAGAGTTGAAGATTTTTAAACGACTGTTTCTACGGATACGAGCAGCTCTTCTGAACTTAAATGTACCTGAAGGAGCTGAAGTTCCAACAGTTCCTCTGTAAGGTCCGATTTCAGTTACATTAGAGAATAATGCTTTTGTAAATGGAGCATTTGAAGAACCTGTTCCATCATTATCAGACTCAAAACCTTCTGAAGTTGAACCTGATGATTGATCAGAAATTAATGGATCACGAACACCCAAAGCAAACTGAACTGAACCAGAAAAACCAAAATCAGTATCCCAGTTGTCATCTAAGCTACGGTAAGCAACTAAATAAGAAGCATTTACTGTGCCACCAAACCACTCAAATGCATCATCATTAATGAATGAACATTGTACGTGATCAATTTGTGTACCACGACCAACGGCACCCATGGTTAAACCATTAATCTCTTGGTCAGTTGCGAAAACGTAACCACCATATTCAATACGAGCGTATGATAATATTCCAGAATTATCATTATCATTTGGAGTTGCACCACCACCGTATTCTGTATTTGTTGATGTAGCAATACCTTCAATATTTTTTACTCCACCAGGTTGATTCACAGAGGCACGACCTAAGATAATCACACCACCCCAATCGCCAATGTTACGAGAACCAGTATCTTTACTTGAAGTAAATACAATTGCAGAATCTTGAGTTCCTTTTGCAATGATTTTTGCATTTTTAGTGATTACCAACGCAGTACCACCAGAAACACCAGAGTTACCTTTAATTACAGTTCCAGGTTGGATCGTCAAAGTAACACCAGAAGTTACATAGATAATACCATTTAACAAATAAGTCTTATTTGATGTCCAAGTTGTATTAGAAGTAATGTTTGAAGAAATAGTATCTGTTGCAGTTGGATAAACCTTAGATTGTGGATTCCACTCGCACCATCCTTCAGTCCACATTGTAGAAGGAGCTGGAGCGAATGCACCACGGTAAGAAACTTCTCTAATAGAAGAAGCAGCACTAACAATGATTGTACGTCCATTAAAAGCAGCATCAGTAAAGTTTACATCAGATAAAGCTATAGAACTTGAAGCTGGACGATAATCACCTTCAGTGTAACTATAAGGAGATTCTAATAATCCAGTTGTAGAAACCAATGAATCATTGTTACAAATTGAATTATTATACAATGAATCCGTTAATCCTGAAGTAGATCCTGGCTCAACAGCACGGAAACAACCAGCAATGATGTTGTTTTTAAACACACCATTTCCAGTTTGTAAATTGTTTCTATTTGCAGCACCATCGATGAAAACACCATATGGTGCATCAGTAAAGATAGAATTCAAAACTTTCAAACGAGAGTTTCTACGGATACGTACAGCACGACGGAATTTAAAAGTTCCGCTTGGAGCAGCAGTTCCTACAGTACCTCTGTAAGCACCAATCCAAGTTACGTTAGAAAATACAGCACTTGTAAAAGGAGCGTTAGAAGAACCAGAACCATCATTGTCTGATTCAAAACCTTCTGAAGTTGACGCAGCAGACTGATCAGACATGTTTGGATCACGAACGCCTAATGCAAATTGAACTGATCCAGAGAAACCGAAATCAGTATCAAAATCATCATCAACACCTCTATATGAAACAAGGTGAGAACAGTTTACTGTACCGCCAAACCACTCAAAAGAGTCATCATTGATAAATGAACATTGTACAAAATCGATAATGGTATTTCTACCAACAGCTCCCATAGTTAAACCATTGATTTCTTGGTCTGTTGCAAATACATATCCACCATATTCAATACGTGCATATTTTAAATTACCAGAATTGTCATTGTCATCTGGAGTTGTACCTCCACCATATTCAGTATCTGTTGAAGTTGCAATTCCTTCAATATTTTTTATCCCACCAGCTTGGTTCATAGAGGCTTTACCCAAAAGGATAATACCACCCCAATCGCCTGTAACTCTAGCTCCAGTATCTTTACTTGAAGTAAATACAATAGGAGAAGTTGAAGTACCAACGGCATTGATTTTCGAACCTTTTGTAATAATTAAAGCAGAACCTGAAACTCCTTTAACCACAACACCTGGTTGAATGGTAAGGGTAGCGCCACCTTTTACATAAACCAAACCGTTTAGCAAATAAGTTTTATTTGCTGTCCAAGTTGTGTTTGTTGTAATTGCTGCAGAAATAGTATCTGTTACAGCAGGATACACAGTACTCTGTGGATCAAAATTAGTCCAACCACTTGTCCACGGACTAGCTGGAGCAGGAGCAAAAGCTCCGCGGTAGTTTACCAACTCGAAGAAGGGATTTTGTGCTTGTGTTGCTGATAATACAAACAACAAAATAAGCATTGAAATAATTTTTTTCATGATTTTGTTTGATTTTTTATTCAACGCAAATCTCAAAATGTAATGTTAAGTAATCATTAATGACATGTTAAGTAAATCTTACCTAATTGTTACCAAATTGTACATTTTTGAAAAAAATAGAAAAAGTATAAATCCCATATTTATACTTTTGAAATCAATTATAAAAAGATGCCAAAAACATAATCTATGTGAAATAAAAAAGGCAGGAAAACCCTGCCTCTTATGATGATTTGATTATAAAGAAATTTAGAATTTATGAGAAATTGTAAAAGAAATTACACGGCCATAATTTAAAGAAGATCTTTTTGCATCAACCCCTTTATCATATTTTTTGTTATTGTTCGAATCTTCAAAAAATACCAGTTGTTGAGCCAATATATCTTTAACATTCAGCTTAATGTCAATATTCTTTTTAGGAAATGATTTTGTAAATTGAAAATCAATTTGAGTTCTTCCATTTTCCCATAAGTTAGGCTCAATTAAAAGACCATTTTGTGTTGCATCTCCATTACTGGCAAGAAAAATTCTTTGTCCATATCTATTAAAAGATAATGTTGAAGAGATGTTTTTTTCATCATCTTGATAAGTAACCCCTCCATTTAATACATAAGGAGATTGTCCTTGCATTACGCGCCCTTCTTTGTAATAATAATTGTTGGTATCAATTACATTAAGTTTTACTTCCGATTTGATGATGCTTAAGTTTCCATAAACAGTTAATTTATTCCAAATAGAAGAAGCTCCTGTTTCAATTAAGCTGCCAATTTTAGTTCTAAACTCAAATTCAGCGCCCAATAATGTTGCTGATGGCGTATTTCTATAAGAAAGCGTTTTCTCTTGGTTGGTAGAAATCAATTCAATAGGATCAACAAATTTTTTATAAAACAATGATCCTGTTATTAACTGTGCTTTTCCTGGAAAAAATTCATACCTAAAATCAAAATTATCAATCATAGCTCTTCTTAACGAAGTATCACCAAAAACGGAATATCTGATGGTGTAATCTCTAAATAAAAACGGAGCCAATTCTCTAAACTCTGGTCTATTAACTGTTTTTGAATAAGATAATCTTAGATTTTGTTTTGTGTTAATCGAATACACAAAGTTTGCAGATGGAAGAATGTCTGTTTTTCTTGTATTTATTCTAACGGGTGTAAACTGATTAAATTCTGCGTTCAATGTTTGGTGAAATTGCTCAACCCTTGCCCCGTAGATCATTCGCAACTTTTTGCCAAATCTTTGATCAAGCATGCCATAGTATGCATAAAGTTCTGTTCCTGCTGTATACAAATCTCTGATTTCGGTGATGTCTTTTAAAATTAAACCTGTTTTTCCAGCTGCTAAATAACCCATATTTTGTTTCTGGAAGATTGTTCTTGGACTGATATTTAATATCGAACTATTAAATCTGTTGGCGTCGAAATTGCAAAATGCAAGCAGTCTTGGATTGAAATCTCTATCTCTCATTTGGTAATACCCACCAAACTTGACGTTGATTTGATTGTCTTTTTTAAATTTAAAATTTCTTGAAAAATCTATTTTAGCATTATGAGAAACTTCCTTATTTGTAGAATAAAAAGTTAATCCAGCTGTGTTATCATTATCTACTGGTGATACATTAAAAAGTTTTGCTTGGAAACCGGGTACACCTGCAGTGCTATCAAAAGCCATTCTTCTCAATGCAGGAATTTCTCTCTTGATATCTGAAATTGAAGCAACCCAATTGATTTTTAATTTTGTAGATGGAATGTAGTGCTCTCCTATCAATTGAGAAGAAAAAATCTGGTTAGAGGTAAACCAAAGTGCATACGATTTGAAATACTGATTGGGTTCATTGATAATATCATTAACACCGTCACGCGTTATCACACGATCATCTGCATTAATGCTAAATATGTTTTTCAAACTTAACGAATGGTTGTTGTTGATTTTAAACGACATGTTGCCAATTAAACCCAAAAGTGTTTGTGACGAATTGAATTCCTCTTGAAACACTCTCTGCGGAGCATTGTCATATTCAGGAGCAAAAAATGTTCTGTCGCCATTATTTTTTGAAAGCGATTTTTGATAGGTTACAGACATTAGTAATCCGAAAAAATCTTTTTCTTTTCTTTGAATATTTCTAGCTATGATATACTGAAAACTTGTATTTGGTAAAGCTGTTCTGGTTTCGTAAGCCCAATTTTTTAAATTAAAATTTTTAGCATAAGATATTCTATCATTTACACTTGCTTCTTTGAAGCCTTGTATACCAGGGAATTGAGTTGGAAGTTTTCTATAATTATCGATGCCTAAAAAGTCCCATTGTCCTTGTTCGCTGAATTTACGTTGACTAAAAGTACTTTGCGTATTGAAGCCCATTCCAATTGAAAAGGATTCGTAATTTTCAGAAGGAATACCTTTTGTAGTGATAAGGATTTGACCTCCTGCAAATTCTGCAGGCATGTCAGGTGTTGCTGTTTTAGTTATAACCAAATTATCAAGCATATTTGCTGGAAAAATATCAAATGCAAATGCTTTACGATCACTCTCAGAACTTGGTAAAGGAGCCCCATTAAGAGAAGCGGTATTATATCGATCATTTAAACCTCTAATAACTGCAAATTTATCATCTTGTAAACTGGCGCCACTTACTCTTTTTAATATATCTCCTGTATTTCTATCTGGCGTTCTTTTAATCGTTTCCGCAGAAATCCCATCACTTACACTTGCACTATTTTTTTGTGCAATCAATAAAGAACTTACTGTTTCTACAGGTTTCCTCGATCCGCCACTCGTTGATTTTACTACAACGCTACTCATATCTGTGGCTCTGTCTAGTATAATATCGTTAGTAATTACTTCACCCTCTTTTGAAATTTCTACATTGATGGATTTTGAAGTAAAGGAAACATAAGATACGGTCAGTTTATATTTTCCTTTATCTAATCCAGAAAATGAAAAATATCCATTTTGATCCGACTGTGTTGATTTTTTTGTTCCCTCAATAGATACAGTTGCCCCTATTAAAATCTCTGCGTTTGCTGAATTTATAATTTTTCCTTCAATTTTAGATTTTTGTGATTTTGCAACACTGGAAAAACCAATAAGTACAATGAAAAACAGTATAAGCTTTTGCATCTTAATTTTTTTTCGCGAAAGTAGGCAAATCAAAATTTCATTAGTGGGTTTTAAAAGTTACCTATTTATTACATTTAGGTTAAGTTTATGTTAACTAAATTATAAGCACACCCAAATAAAAATATTTTATGCAGACATCTTTTAGAATTAATTAAGTGGCTTTAAACTTAAAATTGAAAAAAATCAAGTGCAATTTTTTAGATTATCTCTTTTTAAGAAATTGTATGCAAAAAAGGTTCGAGAAACAAAAGATTTATTTTAAAAATCTTTTAAAATAAATGATTTACACTATTTTTGCAGTCCTAATTCTTTTTAACAAAAAGAACGGGCCTATAGCTCAGTTGGTTAGAGCACCTGACTCATAATCAGGTGGTCCTAGGTTCAAATCCTAGTGGGCCCACATAGAATGAAGAAAGGGTTTCAAGAAATTGGAACCCTTTTTTATTTGATTATATTAAAGAGGTTTGGGAGGTTTATGACGTTCAAAAGGTTCAATGGGTTCAATAAGTTCAAAAAGTTGGGCATTCTCGTCTGCCGTTGTTGGTGTTTTCTCCAGTCATATAAAGAGTAAGAGATGGGACGTAAGGAATGAAAATGTAAAATTTGAAACAAACTCCACTTCCTTATTCTTTATTTTTAATTCCTTATTTGTTATAAAAAAAATCCCGGCTGCATTTCGCAACCGGGATTTTTCTATTTTTCAGTAGGGGTTGAATATTTTCAACCCTTACTAGAATTTCATCACCCTTACCGTCTTCACTTCCTTACCTTGTCTTACCTCTAGCATGTAAGCACCCGCTTTCAAATCCGCACCTAAGTTCACATTTGAATTCGATGATACTTTTACGCTCTTGATAAAACGTCCTGTAACATCCAATACTCTAACTACCGCCTCTTCT